>CALYTU010000011.1 GCA_945487445.1 uncultured Clostridia bacterium
GATTTCTCGGCGATGAATCGCCTCGAAATGACAGGATACTGAACAGATACGATTGCGAGAGGGGAACCACAGATCATGATGTATAAGTCAGAGGTGTATCAGGAAATACGTGCCGCTGCGGCGGCTATGCAGCCGCAGCTGACGGCGATCCGGCGGGACCTGCATCGGAACCCGGAGCCGGGCTGGACGGAGCTGCGGACCTCCATGCGGATTGCGCGGGCGCTGACGGACATGGGCTGCGACGAGGTGCTGGTGGGCGAGGCGGTCTGTGACCGGGACAGCCGTTTGGGCCTTCCGGCTGACGAGGTGTTGGAAGCTGCCTGGCGTCGTGCAAAGGGAACGGACCCGGTTTTTCTGCCGCAAATGCGCGGCGGCATGACGGGTGTAATCGGGATTCTCCACTGCGGCGATGGCCCCGTGGTCGGCCTGCGTTTTGACATTGATGCCCTGCCCGTCACCGAGGCCGACGATCCCGCGCACATTCCTGCGGCGGAGGGCTTTCGATCAAAAATCGACGGTGTGGCTCACGCCTGCGGCCACGACGGCCACACGGCCATCGGCCTCGGGACGGCGAAGCTCCTTTGCAGGCTGCGGGATCACCTGCGCGGGACAGTCAAATTCATATTTCAGCCCGCCGAAGAGGGCGTGCGCGGGGCGAAGGCCATCGTGGAGAAAGGACATCTGGACGACGTGGACGTGCTGCTCGGAGCCCATCTGGGAGGCGAGCCCGGGAGAAGGATCGACGCGGTCGGCGTCGGCCCCAACCGCACCCTTGCCACAACGAAGCTGGACGTTACGTTCCGTGGAAAGGCCGCACACGCCTGTCTGGTTCCCGAGGCCGGAAACAATGCGATGCTTGCTGCGGCCACGGCTGTCCTGAATCTGCACGCCATTCCCCGTTTCGGCGCGGCTCCCACCCGCGTCAACGTGGGCAGGCTGACGGCTGGCAGCGGACGGAACGTAATCTGTGACCGGGCTGTGATGGAGCTGGAGGTCCGGGGCCTGACCACCGAGGCAAACGACTATATGACGGCCTACGCAAAAAGGATCGTTCAGGCGGCCGCCGAGATGCACGGCTGCACCTGCGGGATCAGCCTCCGGGGCGAGGCCGCGGGAGATTGCAATGATTCCGACCTCTGCCAGACGGTGATGACGGTCTGCAGGGACCGTCTCGGCCTGTCAGTGGAGGAGCTGCAGGACGAGCCCAGGGGTTACATCAGCGAGGATTATTCCCTTCTGGCCGCCCGGGTTCGCGCCCACGGCGGACGATCCTGTTACTTTAAGAACCTCACCGCCTGCACGGCCCCGATCCACGATCCGCGCTTTGATTTTCCGGAGCGGGCGCTGGTCACGGGCGTCACCGCATTTGCAGGGCTGACGGCCGCCCTGCTGGAAGAGAAAAAATGAAAGCATGAAAAATTTGCCCGACACAAAGATTCTTTCATTCGTCTGGCTTCGGGTCTCTCATACTGTCATTTCATAACAGGTTCAGAATTGCGTGAACTTCGAAATACTGAACAGGAAGCACTCGCGAGAGCGGGTGCTTCCTGTTGTAAAACGCTTATTTGGCAGCCAAATCTTCTACAATGGCAGTCACATGCTCCAGCTGCCGGTTATTCAGTCGGCGCAGAAGGGCGCAGAGTGCGGTTCGTTTGGCCGGGTCAGAATCCTCCAGGTCGAAAAACTCTGACGGGGTGACGCCCAGGTATTCACAGATATACAGAAAACCCGTCAGGGAAGGCCGTGCTTTGCCGGTTTCGATGTTATTGATATAGCCGGGGTTTTGACCCAGCGACAGGCTCATATCCCGGGCAGAAACTCCCTTCTTCGCGCGTAGCTTTGCCAAACGCAGGGCAACATCTTTTTCTTCCATCATGGGTAAACCACCTCTTATTATATTGTACCCCAGGACAGTCAAAAAATGGTTGCTTCAAACCCTTATATTATAAATTGTATCTGTTCAGTATCCTGTCATTTCGAGGCGATTCATCGCCGAGAAATCCGTATTATCTACGCAAAAAGGAACGGATTTCTCACTTCGTTCGAAATGACAGATGGGGCTACTGAATAGATACTATAAATTTTGTTGGATATAAAATAACTGCTTTACAGGACGGCATGATTGTCGAAAAAAATTTTTTTCTATGCTTTTTCGGAGAATTGTGATATAATGGGCCACGGTTGTCGAATGCCTGCCCCTCGGGGGCCGGAGAAAGGTCCGCGGTGCGGTTTCGGAGCAAACCAATTTTTGGGTATCGGTTTCTCTCAACAAAACGCTGTAGGGCGGTGCCGCCAAAAGGCATGGCATATTGTTCCGAACGCAGCGCTTCACGATGATTCGCAGCAGCCCACCGCGTTTCAGATCGTGACCGCGCTGGATCTGCCTGCGGCAAATAGTCCGCCGCGGCGGACCGGGCGCTCACTGAGCGCCTCTACGGGAAGTGGGAAACGCTTCTGCCCCGGGTTGTCGCCTTCCTCAAATGCAAAGCTGACGCAACCCTTAACCAGAACCGTTTTTTGTTTTCCCGACGCGGACGCTTCGGGCTGACAGAGCCGACATCTATTTCCAGGAAAGCGACCGGTGCGGAATACCATGAAAAAGATCCTGCGATTTCTGAAAAAGGAACTGATGCTGACCCTGTCGCTGCTTGCAGCGGCGTTCGCTCTGATTCTGACGCCGCCGACGGCGCGGCTTTGGGCAGACATTGACTGGCGGACCCT
Organism: uncultured Clostridia bacterium; assembly: GCA_945487445.1. Taxonomy (GTDB): domain Bacteria; phylum Bacillota; class Clostridia; order Oscillospirales; family Oscillospiraceae; genus JAFRPC01. The sequence continues at coordinate 2,722 of CALYTU010000011.1, forward strand.
CGGGACCCTGCTGATGATGCTCTGCGTGCTGGAAGGCTTTAAGCAGGAGAACGTCCTGCGGCCGCTGGTTCGACTGGCAGGCGGGCTGCGGCGGATGACCGGACTTTCGCTGTTTCTGATCTTCGGGGTATTTTTCACTTCCATGTTCGTCACAAACGACGTGTCGCTGATTATTTTCGTTCCCCTGACCATTCTGCTGTTTCGCAGCGGGGGCAAGGAGAAATACATTTTGCCCGTAATCTCCATGGAGAACATTGCGGCCATCCGGGGCAGTCTGCTGATGCCCTTCGGAAGCCCGCAGAACCTCTTCCTCTATGGGCAGTCTGGCGTAAGCGCCGGACATTTCATGCTCCACATGCTGCCCCTTTGCGTCATGTCCGGGGTGCTGTTGGTGGGCTTTGTCTTCTTCCTCTACCGGAAGAATCCCCGCGAGGAGATTGCCGCTGCCGGGGCCGAGACACCGTGGGACCCGGCCCGGAAGCGTCAGCGGATCACCTACGCCCTGCTGTTTATTCTGGTCCTCGGCGTCATCGTCACCCGGACAGACCGGTGGTACATCGCCGTGGGCGTGGTGCTGAGCGTCATCCTGATCGTGGACCGGAGGCTCTTTGCGAAGGTGGACTATGTTCTGCTGCTGACCTTCTTTTGCTTTTTCGTCTTCTCCTCCTCCATCGCGGCAAACGCCAGGATCGCGGAGGTGCTCAAGCGTGCCGTGGCAGGCAGAGAATACTGGTGGGCCATCGGCCTGAGCCAGCTCATCTCCAACGTTCCTGCCTCTATCGTTCTGTATCCGTTCACGGAAAATTTTTCCGGTCTGATCTACGGGGCCGACACTGCCGGCCTCTGCTCCCTGATCGGCTCCCTGGCGTCGGTCATCAACTACCGCATCTATGTCCGGGAATACCCCGGGCAGGGGGGCAAATTCATCAAGACCTTTACCCTGGTGAGCTGGGCCTTCTTTCTGATCGTAGTGATCCCGGGCCTGCTTCTGTCTGACTGGCCTTTCTTCTAACAACAGCTGAATGCGTACTTCCCACCAAAGTTGTATTTGGTAATAAAAAAGTAGGAGGATACATATGAACAAAACAGCTGAACTGATCCGAAAGAGCGTCGGCGCGGCGCTCCTGATCGCCCTTGGGGACTGCGCCCTGCTGAAGCTGGGCCAGCCGTTGGGTCCCTTCCTGTTTGCCCTCGGTCTGCTGGGCGTCTGCTACATGGGGCAAAACCTGTTCACCGGCAAGTGCGGCTTCCTGTTTGCGGACCATATACCGCTGGGGGATCTGCTGCTGATCCTGGTGGGGAACCTGGCGGCCGGCTGGGTCTTCGGCTGGATCATCTCCGTGGCGGACCCGAGCCTCATGGCCCCGGCGGCAGAGAAGGCGGCGGCCTGGGAGTTCTCCCTCCCCTTCTTCGTGCGGGCCTGTCTGTGCGGCGTGGTGATGTATGTGGCTGTGCTGCTCTATCGGAAGGGGACGCCTCTGGGAATTCTTTTCGGCATTCCCCTTTTCATCTTCTGCGGCTTCCAGCACTGCATTGCCAATGTGATCACGCTGGGCGTGGCGCGGGCCTGGGATTGGTCTCTGCCCCTGGCCGTGGTTGGTAACTTTGCCGGCTCTCTTGTGACCTGGTGGATCAGCCGGGATCGGAAGGCATAACTGCATGCAAACGGCAGCGCCCCGGGAATCGGATCCGGCGCGCTCACAGAGCAACGGCGGCCGGGCTCCCGGCCGCCGCCATTTCCGCCCGGGAGTTCCCTGCTGCGGCGGCCTGAGGTCAGGCCGCCCTACGCATGAAAAGCGGATGGAAGTCGATCACCGGAAATGGTTTTATTAGATAATAGGTATCTGTTCAGTATCCTGTCATTTCGAGGCGATTCATCGCCGAGAAATCCGTATTATCTACGCAAATAGGAACGGATTTCTCACTTCGTTCGAAATGACAGATGGGGCTACTGAATAGATACGATAATAGGATCAAGGGGCACATGGTTTACAACTTTTCAGCCTCGGCTGGCGCGTGGCCTTGCAAAATGGTTCATTTGCCTTATCGTACCCGTCTGACGGACAGGGTGCGTTTTCTTTTGCACGCGTATCTGTTCCGCAGCCTGTTCTTTCGGCGCATTGATCGCCGAAAAAATCATTCTTACCCGAAAAGAGGACGGATTACTCACTCCGGTCGAACTGACGGGGGGCCGGAACACTCTGTCTTCCATGACGCGCCTGCCTGCCCGGAAGCCTGCAAAAAAACTGTTGTGAATTCCACATCCAGGTGTTATAATGAAAAGAAAAAAACATATGGATGTGGATTTGCGTGAAGTTTGGAGCCTGGAATGTATCGTCCTTCGATGCGGCGCAGGTGCGGGAGCTGGAGCAGGCGGGCTACGGAGCCCTCTGCGCCCGGATTCTCTCTGCGCGGGGCTATGGGGACGCGGCGTCAGCGCGGGAATATCTCCGCGCTGACGCGCCGCTCAATTCTCCGTTCGACATGAAGGACATGAAAACCGCCGCGGACCGGGTGCGTCTGGCCGTGGCGCGCAAGGAACATATCGCTGTCTTCGGCGACTACGATGTGGACGGTATCACTTCGACGGCCCTGCTGACGGAATTTCTCAGGGGCATGGGCGCACGAGTTACAAGTTATATCCCCGCGCGGCTGGAGGAGGGCTACGGGCTCAATGAGCTCGCCATTCGTTGGCTTTATAAGCAGCAGGTGAACCTGATTGTCACGGTGGACTGCGGCATCACCGCCAACGACGAGGCAGAGCTCTGCCGCAGGCTGGGCATGGATCTGGTCATCACCGATCATCACGAGTGCAAGGCCGAGCTGCCGGAGGCCGTGGCCGTGGTGGACCCCCACAGGCCGGACTGTTCCTACCCCCACACGGATCTCTCCGGCGTGGGCATTGCCTTCCAACTGGCCGCCGCCATCTCCGGCGATCAGGCCGGGCTGTTGGAGCGATTCGCGGATCTGCTCTGTCTGGGACTGGTGGCGGACGTCATGCCCCTGCGCGGAGAGGTGCGGACCATGGTGGTCAAGGGCCTGAGCGCGCTGGCCAGGCCTGCCCGACCCGGCATTGCCGCCCTGATGGACGAATGCGGCTGCGCGGGCGGTCCCGTCACCACCTCTACCGTTGGTTATCTGCTGGCCCCGCGGATTAACGCCGCCGGACGGATGGGGCAGGTGGAGCAGGCTTTGGAGCTGTTCATGACCCGGGTTCCCGCCCGGGCCAGGGCGCTGGCCGAGAGCCTGTGTCGGCTCAACCGGGAGCGTCAGAAGGTGGAGGCCGGAATCTATCAGCAGGCAGTGGCGATGCTGGGACCGGACGCCCACCCCAGCGCCATCGTTCTGTCCGGGGAGACCTGGCATCAGGGCGTGGTTGGCATCGTGGCTTCCCGGCTTTCCGAGGAGTACAACTGCCCCGCCTTTTTGATCTGCATGGACCGGGATCGCGGCAAGGCCTCATCCCGGAGCTATGGCGGCTTCAATCTTTTCGCCGCCCTGACGGAGCTCTCGGGACTTTTGGAGAGCTTCGGCGGTCATGAGCTGGCTGCCGGATTTACCATCAGCCGGGAGAATATTCCCGCCTTCCGCCGTGCCGTCACGGCCCTGGCCGAGGATTTCCGGGCCTCGGGTCAGGCAGACGCCGCCCTTTCCGTGGACTGCGCCGTGGATCCCGCCCTGCTGACGCTGGAGAATATCCAGACCCTGAGCCAGCTGGAGCCCTGCGGCACCGGCTGCCCCATCCCCGTGCTCTGTGTCGAGGACGCCATAATTACCCAGCTCTCCGAGGTGGGCGGCGGAAAGCATCTGCGTCTGGGTCTTCGGTGTAAAAACGGCCAGACACTGGCCGCCATTTTCTTTTCCCAGACCGCCCTGCACGCGGGTGTGGCTTTGGGCGACGCGGTGGACGTGGCCTTCACGCCCCAGATCAACGAGTTCCGGGGCAGCCGCACGGTTCAGCTCAATGTGGTGGATCTGCGCCTGAGCCGATCTCTGCGCGAAGAGGCAGCCGACGAGCGGGACCTCTATCGGCGCTTTACCCGCAATGAGCTTCTGGCCCCCGCCGATGCGGCCCGGCTTCTGCCCACGCGGGGCGAGTTCGTGGCAGTCTGGCGCTATCTGATTGCCAACAGCCAGGAATCCCGGCTGCAGGAGAATTTTTCCTGTATGAGCCGCAAGATCGCCCGAACCGCTGCCGAAACGCTGACCCTGGGCAAGACGCGGATCTGTCTGGACGTCTTTGCCGAGCAGGGTCTGATCGAACTTCGGGCCTGCGGCCGCTGCTATCAGATCAGGATCACCACCGACGGGCAAAAGGTGGACCTGGACGCCAGCCCGATCGTCATGCGGCTGCGGGCAGCCAGGAGCGGAGTTTGCCCGTAGGGCGGCCTGGCCCCGATCCACTGTCCCCCGCTTGCAGATCATTCAGCGTGGCTGCAATTTATTTGAACTCAGAAAGGTGGCCGCCGACGATGGAGACCTTCGAGAACCGATACAATTCCATGATGGAAGCCATCCGTACCTATGTGCCCAACACAGACCTGGACGCCGTGGAGCGTGCGGTCCGGTATGCCGACGAAAAACACAGCGGGCAGAAGCGCAAGGACGGCTCCCCCTATATCATTCATCCCCTGGCCGTGGCCGAGATCGTGGCGGAGATCGGCCTGGACACCGACGCCATCGTTGCTGCCGTGCTCCACGACTGCATCGAGGACACCACCGCCTCGCACGACGAGATTGCACGGCTCTTTGGACAGACCGTGGCGGAGCTGGTGGAGGGCGTCACCAAGCTGACCCGGGTGGAGTTTTTTACGCTGGAGGAGCAGCAGGTGGAGAACCTGCGCAAGATGTTCATGGCCATGTCCAAGGATATTCGGGTGGTCCTCATTAAGATCTGCGACCGGCTCCACAACCAGCGGACCATGGAGTACCAGAGTCAGGCCAAGCAGGTCTCCAAATCCACGGAGACCATGGACATCTACGCGCCCCTGGCCCACCGTCTCGGCATGCAGAAGATCAAGTGGGAGCTCGAGGACAGCGCCCTGCAATATCTGGACCCCGAGGGCTATCGGGAGCTGGTGCAGTTTTTGGACGCCCACCATGACGAGGCCGAAGCCTTCATGGCCAATATCCGGGCCAGGATCTCCGAACGGCTGGCGGCTGTTGGCATCTGCTGCACCATTTCCGGCCGGATCAAGCATGTCTATTCTATCTATCGAAAGATGAAAGCGCAGCACAAGACCCTGGATGAGCTCTATGATCTCTATGCCTTCCGGGTTATTGTGGACACGATCTCCGACTGCTACAACGTCCTGGGCCACATCCATGAGATGTTCAACCTGGTCCCCGGCCGATTCAAGGACTATATCTCCACCCCCAAGCCCAATATGTACCAGAGCCTCCACACCACGGTCATCGGGACCGAGGGCATCCCCTTCGAGGTGCAGATCCGCACCAAGGAAATGCACGAGACGGCCGAATACGGCGTGGCGGCCCACTGGAAGTACAAGGAGGGCATCGAGAGCGGCAACGAAAAGGAATTTGAGTGGATTCGCCGCCTTTTGGAAGACCAGCAGGAGACCGACGCCGAAGACTATCTCCATAGCCTCAAGGTGGACATGTTCGACGATGAGGTGTTTGTCTTCAGCCCCAGAGGCAAGGTGATCTCCCTGCCCGCCGGCTCCACAGCGATTGACTTCGCCTATGCCATCCACTCCGGCGTGGGCAACACCATGATCGGCGCCAAAATCAACAATCGCATCGCGGGATATGATGTGAAGCTCCACAACGGAGACATTGTGGAGATCCTGACCTCCAAATCGGCCAAGGGCCCCTCCCGGGACTGGCTCAACATCTGCAAATCCAATCAGGCCCGGTCCAAGATCAAGCAGTGGTTCAAACGTGAGAAGCGGGAAGAGAACATTGCCCGGGGCAAAACCAGCTTCGAGGGTGAGCTGCGCCGCATGAACATCTCTCCGGCCATGCTCCAGGACGAGGAGCTGCAGCCCATCCTGCTGAAGAAGCTTTCCTTCGACTGTCTGGACGACATGTACGCCGCCATCGGCTACGGCGGCATCACCGCCGTCAAGGCCGTTGGGAAGATCCGCGAGGACCTCATCAAGGCCAGCCGTTCCTCGGCCGCGCCCAAGGAGACCAAGGTGCTGGAGATCTCCCAGCCCGTCCAGCAGAACCGGCACGGGGATTCCGGCGTCATCGTGGAGGACATCGACTCCTGTATGATCAAGTTCTCCCGGTGCTGCACCCCCGTCCCCGGCGACGATATTGTGGGCTTCATCACTAAGGGCTACGGCGTCTCCATCCACAGGCGGGACTGCCCCAATGCCCGCGCCGCAAACAATCCGGATCTGGCGGCCCGCTGGGTGAACGTCTCCTGGATTACCGGCGGCGAGAAGCCCTTCGCTACGACTCTGGAAGTCCTGGCGGAGGATCGTGACGCCCTTCTGCTGGACTTTGCCGCCGCCCTGACCTCCCAGCAGATCCGTATGAAGGAAATCAACGGCAAGGACCTGCCCGGCGGCAGGTGTCAGTTCACCGTTACCTTCGAGGTCAGGGGCCTGACCCAGCTCACCGCCGTCATGAACCGCCTGCGGAGCATCGAAGGCGTGGTGGATGTCAAGCGGGGCCAGAATTGAAACTGTAAAACATGGTGCAAAATGCAGGATGAGGCATCAGACATTGTGCATACTTCGTGACGCTTCGTGTTGAGATTGCCTTGCAGGGGTACGTAACAGCGAAAGGCTCTCATTGCAGGGACGAGCATGGCTCGTCCGCCGAAACGCGCCAGCGGATCGAACCGTGCGGGGACAAGCAATGCTTGTCCCCGCAAAAGAATCGAAAGAAGAAGCAAATATGAAAGCTGTATTGACAAGAGTATCGTCCGCTTCCGTTGTGATAGACGGGAAGGTAAACGGCAAAATCGGCAGGGGATTTTTGATTCTGCTGGGCATCGGGCCGGAGGATACGGAAAAGGAAGCGACTAGGCTGGCGGAGAAGCTGCTGAGCCTGCGAATTTTCTGCGACGAGGCCGGAAAGATGAACCTCGGTCTGGAAGCCGTGGGCGGTCAGGTACTGGTGGTGAGCCAGTTCACCCTCTATGGCTCCGTCCGCAAGGGCCGCCGGCCCAGCTTTACCGGGGCAGCCGATCCCGCCATTGCCGTTTCCCTGTATAATTTTTTCCTGTCCGAGTGCGCGCGCCTGGGCTATCCGCCTCAGCACGGGGAATTCGGCGCGGATATACAGGTGGAAAGCGTCAACGACGGACCGGTTACACTGGTGGTGGATTCCGCTGAGCTGGCTTGAATTGCTTTTGCAGCGGCCGCTGCAGAGGAACGTCATACAAATCCCGCGGGAAACGATTCCGTACCCTCTGTCATTTCGAACGAAGTGAAAAATTCATCTCCCTTTTGCGTAGAAAATACGGATTTCCCGGCGATCAATCGCCTCGAAATGACAGGTTGCCGGATACGCCCTCGAATCAGAGGATCAAATTATCGTTTAAGGAGAACAAAATGCTGCTGTCTTCTCTGACCATCGGTTCCATTGGGACCAACTGTTACATTTTATATGATGAAACCACCCGCTACGCCGTGGTCATTGATCCCAGCGACGACGCGGAGCTGGTGGAGGCGCGGATCGCGGCCCTGGGCCTGGAAGTCCGGGCGATTCTGCTGACCCATGGCCATTTTGACCACGGCGGCGATGTGAGCCGTCTGCTGGCACACCGCCGCGTGCCGGTGTACTGCCACGCGGCAGACCGGACGCTCCCCTCCTGGCTGACCCATGGGCTGGTTTTTACGGCCCCTTACGCCGATGGCGACCGATTGGACTTTGACGGTCTTTGCTTCACCGTCCTCCACACGCCGGGCCACACCCCGGGCAGCGTGTGCCTGCTCTGCGGAAACCGACTCTTCGCCGGGGACACCCTCTTTGCTGGCTCCTGCGGCCGCACAGATCTCCCGGGCGGAAGCTTCGAGCAGATGCGGACCTCGCTCCGCCGTCTGGCCGCCCTGGAGGGGGACTATGAAGTTTACCCCGGTCACGGCGAATCGACTACGCTGAATGCAGAGCGGGAAAGCAATCCCTATATTCAGATGGCGCTGGAGCAATGAAAGAATTGCGTCGATGCAGCGTCCCTCCTGTCATTTCGAACGAAGTGAGAAATCCGTCCTCTTTTCGGAGGAAGAACGGATTTCTCGGCGATGGATCGCCTCGAAATGACAGACTGTAAATTGATACAACCGGATCGAAAACCTGCTGAAATGGGTGCCATATTTTTTCTTGATCGAAAGGAAGAGAACAAGATGACCAAACGAAGCCTTGCCTGTCTTCTGATTCCGGTTTTGCTGCTGGCGGGCTGCAATCTGCTGCCCGACGCGGGCGTGAAGCCCCGTGAGGCCTCTGAGCAGTCGATCTGGGCCATGGACACCCAGATGGACCTGCGGCTCTACGGAGACGAGGAAGGCAATCTCATGCAGTCTCTGATCGCCATTTTGAACAGTCTGGACCGGGAGCTCTCCGCCACGGCGCCCGACAGCAAGCTTACAGCTTTGAACGAGAGCGGATGGACCGACGACACGCAGATCGTCTTTTTGACGACACGCGCGCTGGCGATCTCGGAACAGACGGGCGGCGCGCTGGACATCACCATGCTGCCCGTGTCCCGCCGCTGGGGCTTCACCACAGGAAGCTACGGCGTCCCCTATTCCGGGGAGCTGGAAGCCCTGCGGGACAATGTTGGCATGGACAAAATCACCCTGACCGAGAAGACCGTATCTATCCCCGATGGGACGAAGCTGGATTTCGGCGCACTGGCCAAGGGCTATGCCGCCGACCTCTGCCGGGCGGAGCTGGAACAGGCCGGAAAATCCGGCGTCCTCTCTCTGGGGGGCAATCTCCAGACCGTGGGGACCAAGCCGGACGGCTCCGCCTGGATGATCGGCGTCCAGGACCCTGACGACCCGGGCCGCTATGCCCTGACCCTCCGGCTCAACGGCTCCAAGGCCATCGTCACCTCCGGGGACTATCAACGCTATTTCATCCAGGATAACATCCGCTACTGTCACATTCTGGACCCCAAGACACTCTCCCCTGTCAGGGGGAATCTTCGGGCTGTTACCGTGGTGACGGACGAAGGACTGCGGGCCGATGCCCTCTCCACCGCGCTGTTCGTACTGGGCCGGGAGGCCGGGACGGAGCTATGGCGGTCGCAGCGGGACTTTGAGGTGATCTGGATGGAGGAAGACGGCACGATCTGGCTGACGCCCGGGCTGAAGGATCTCGCCTCCGGCAACGACTTCGAGGTGATCGAGCCGTGAAAACAAGGACCTGGGCATTGATCCTCGGCGCCGTGTTTCTGCTGCTCGCGGCGCTGACAATGCTGCAATACCGGAATGCAGCCCCGTCCGCCTCCGCCGCTGTCTATGCGGATGGGATTCTGGTGCAGACGGTTGACCTGTCTGTAGACGCAACCTATCGGATTGAATCGGTCGAAGGCTGGAACGTGCTGACCGTTCAAGACGGCAAGCTGGCCGTCACGGCCGCATCCTGCCCCGACGGGGACTGCATCCGCTGCGGCGCAAAGAATTCTGACCCGCCCATTGTCTGCCTGCCCAACCGGGTGAGCGTGCAGTTCTCTGAAGACGGCGGCGTGGACGCAGTCGTTCGATAGAGATGAAAACGTATCTATTCAGTAGCCCCATCTGTCATTTCGAACGAAGTGAGAAATCCGTTCCTTTTTGCGTAGATAATACGGATTTCTCGGCGATGAATCGCCTCGAAATGACAGGATACTGAACAGATATATGAAAACATGAAAAAGGAGACTTTGATGATGGAAGCAAAGCTTTCCCGCGAACTTATGATTCTCCCTTCTGTCTGTGATCGGGAGATGAAGCTGTCGATCCCGGACCTCTTTGCCCAGTTCATGGACATTGCTACCCTCCATGCCGAGCAGCTCGGCGTGGGAGCAGACGCGATGTTTGCCCGGGGGCTGTTCTGGCTGACGGTGAAGACCAAGGTTCGTGTTCTGCGGCGGCCCCGCATGCTGGAGACCGTCACCCTGTCCACCCGTCCCCTCGTCCCGGAGAAGGTACGCGCCATCCGGGAGTACCGCATGGAGCGGGACGGCGAGCTGCTGGCCGAGGGCAAAACCGAGTGGGCGGTGATCGAAACGGCTGGGGGCAAGCTCTGCCCCATGGCAGGAATCTTTCCGGAGGGGGCGGAGCTGGCGGCCGTGCCGGCCTTTCCCGCGCCCTTTGCCCGGATCAAGCCCGACTTTTCCGCGGCGGAGACCCTCGGGACTTACACCGTCCGCGCCACGGACATTGACATGGGCGGTCACATGAACAATATTGCCTACCTCCGCGCCGTGCTGGGCGTGCTGACCGGCGACGCGCTCAAAGCCATGCCCCAGCGCGAACTAGAAATTGCCTTCCGCACCCCCTGCTTTGAGGGCGACGTCCTCACCGCCCGCCGCCGTCAGACCGAAACCGGCTGGGAGCTGGCGGCGCTGCGGGCGGACGGCACCCCCGCAGTTTTTATCAAGGCTGACCGATAACGCAGAAAGAAGATGGGTGAGGCATGTATCAATTCTTCTTGTTTGATCTGGACGGAACCTTGACTGATTCGGGGCTTGGGATAACCAACTCTGTACGTTACGCATTACAACAATTCAAGATTGAGATTACGGATCGGTCTGAATTGTATTCGTTCATCGGTCCTCCTTTAAAAGAATCCTTTCAGACCTATTATGGGTTTTCCGATGAACAAAGCGAGCTTGCGGTCCGGTATTATCGAGCATATTTCAGCAAACAGGGAAAGTTTGAAAATGAAGTGTATGACGGTGTCCGCGAGATGCTGAAGCAGCTGAAAGAAAAAAGGAAATCGCTGATTGTTGCAACATCAAAACCAGAAGTTTATTCGGTTGAGATTTTGAAGCATTTTGATTTGTTTGATTATTTCGATTTTGTGGCAGGAGCCACCATGAATGATCTGCGAAATAAAAAATCGGATATTATTCGATACGCTTTGGAAAAATGCTGTATCACGGAAAAAACTTCGGCAATTATGATCGGCGACAGAGCGCATGACATCCTTGGCGCAAAAGAGAACGGACTGGATTCGGTCGGCGTGTTGTTTGGATACGGCTCGTATGACGAATTGAAAAACGCCGGCGCGACATTTCTTGTGCAGCATCCAATGGAAATCCTACAGGTTGATTCCCTTTGTAAGAAGGACAAATAGAGTGCAGGTGCTCAATACCATAACATCCGGGCTTGTGATTTCGGCCTTCGCAACCTGAGCGGGCGCGATTGGCGGGGCAAATTGGTGGAACGCAACCTGGAGATTTGCTACAATCAGGCCAGCGATGCGGGAGAACCGCGGCGCGAATTCCTCTACAAAACGAGGGCAGCGGTCGTGCTCCGCAGACGCAAATTAAAAAATGAGGTATTTCCGATGTTATTCCATGAAGAACTGATCCAACACCGCAAGGAAAAGGGCATGACCCAGGAGGAATTGGCGGAACGGCTCTCCGTGAGCCGTCAGACCGTCAGCAAGTGGGAGAACGGCGAGTGTATGCCGGACGCCGACAAGTTCATCCGTCTTGCCGATATTTTGGAGATCAGCCTGGACGAGCTGGCCGGGCGGGAAGTGGAGGTGAAGCCCATCGTGCTCCCGGCCCCGGAGCTGCCCAAGCCGGGCAAGCGCCTTCCCCGCCTCCTGGCCGCGTCGGCCGCCTGCCTGATCCTTGCTCTCGGAGGCTTCGCCCTGGGCCGCTGGGTCCTGCCGGCGCAGACGGAGCCTGCCGCTGTCCAGCCGCTCCTGCCGCAGACGCTGACGGTGCGGGATCTCAAGTTCTTCCACCGCCAGGTCGACGAATGGGCGGAATTGGAGGAATGGGAGGTCGCGTGCAGCTTCGTGTCCAACGTTTCTGTGGACGGGACCCTATACCTGTATCAGGAGGAGAAGGATTCGGAACCCACTGCGGTCCCGGTCCGCTATGAGAACGGCGTCCAACGAAGCGGCGTACTGCCCCGAGGCGTCTTCAGCAGAGCGGTCTTCGTCATCACCGCCGACGGTCAGGAGCGGAGCGTCCTGCTGGCGACGGACATTGAAATCACGGCGGGCAGCTATGGTTATATTCCGGCAGAGGAATGAAACAACAAGTAATACGTAACAAGTCAATACGACGTAGGGGCGGCCAGTGACCGCCAGCAACCCGCGGAAGCGCCCTGAACAGGCCGTAGGGAGGCATCCCATGATGCCTCCGCCGCCGGAACGGCGGCGACATTGCCTGCGGCAATGACAGGAGCGATGAGGGCATCGCTTCCTACGAGCGGGGGACGACTTCAGGTAACAAGGAATAAGGTTCCTGTCCGGCACGGTATTCTTTGGTGCGGTTCGATTTTGTTTACTTATTACCTATTACCTGTTACTTAGTACTTTATTCGACGTGCGGGGCGTCGGACCCCGCCCCCTACGGGCGGGGAATCAGGGCGGCCAATGACTACAGGGTGGTCTGCCATCGGCGGGCGCTCAATGAGCGCCCCTACATCTTGGAGGTAAACGGATACGGACACAAGATATTGTGGCCGGGAAATGCCTCGGGAAACTGTACAAAAAAGAATTGAAAAGTTTATAAAAATTGCCAAAAAAGTTCTTGACATTCAGCCGTGTGTGTTGTATAGTATGAAGGCTTGCGGGTGGGACAACCATGCGCAGGCACTGCGATGAAGCGGGAGATTGCGTGAAAAAACGGTAACTTCCGCAGAGTATGTCCGGTCATCGGGCGGCTGAGAAGGGACTGAGCGCGGCGTATATCGCCCCGTAAGGCAACTTGGCCGGCACAAAGTCGGCCAATTTTCATGTACGGGGAATGATACGCACGGCAAAGCGGTCAGAAAACCTTCCCGACCGTACCCAGCGAGACAAACGACAAAACTGAGTACGATTTATTAGGAGGAAATCAACATGGCAAACCAGGAAATGATCAGAATTCGCCTCAAGGCCTATGATCATCAGCTCATCGACTCCAGCGCCGAGAAGATCGTCGAGACTGCCAAGCGCAACGGCGCCTCCGTCTCCGGCCCCATCCCCCTGCCCACCAAGAAGGAGGTCGTCACCATCCTTCGCGCTGTCCATAAGTACAAGGATTCCCGTGAGCAGTTCGAGCGCAGAACCCACAAGCGTCTGATCGATATTCTCAACCCCAACCAGAAGACCGTCGAGGCCCTCATGGCCCTGGATCTTCCCGCCGGCGTTGAGATTGAGATAAAGCTGTAATACATTCTCTATGGAAGTCGGCGCGCCGGATTGCCCGGCTCCGAAAAAATGAATTGCAGCGTCCGCTGTCCGTCGCAAGGACGGACAGGTCAAGTTGGCAGACCAACGGTGCCCAATGCCGCGTATGTCAACCAATAACCTAAAAAAGGAGTAAACATCATGCAGAAAGCAATCATCGGCAAGAAAGTGGGCATGACCCAGATCTTCGATGAGACCGGCCACGTGATCCCCGTTACTGTCATTGAAGCGGGTCCCTGCGTCGTCACTCAGAAGAAGACCAACGAAAAGGATGGCTACGCTGCCGTCCAGCTGGGCTTTGAGGACATCCAGGAAGCCAAGCTGAGCAAGCCTGAGAGAGGCCACCTCTCCAAGGCGGGCGTCGCCTTCAAGAAGCACCTGAAGGAGTTTAAGCTGGAAAAGGCCGCCGAAATGAACGTCGGCGACGAGGTCAAGGCTGACGTCTTCGCCAAAGGCGATCACATTGACGTCACCGGCATCTCCAAGGGCCACGGCTACCAGGGCGCCATCAAGCGCTGCGGCGCACAGCGCACCCCCACCTCCCACGGCGGCGGTCCCGTGCATCGTCACGCCGGCTCCATGGGCTCCACCTCCAGCCCCTCCCGCATTTTCAAGGGCCACATCGGCGCCGGCCAGATGGGCAATGAGCAGATCACTGTTCAGAATCTCATCGTGGTCAAGGTCGATCCCGAGCTCAACATGATCGTTGTTCGCGGCGCGATCCCCGGCCCCAAGGGCGGCATCGTGTACTTGAAGAACACCGTCAAGACCATCCATGTTGCGAAGGCCGGCGCCGGTATCAGCAACAACCCGCAGAAGGCTTCCGCCCGTGTCAACCCGCAGAAGGCTTCCGCAAGAGGCTAAGAAAGGAGAGTAACACACCATGACTACAAAAGTTTATGATATGACCGGCAAGCAGGTCGGTGAGGTGGAGCTCTCTGAAGGCATCTTCGGCATCGAGCCCAATGTCTCCGTCATGCACGACGTTGTCAAGAACCATCTGGCCAACTGCCGCCAGGGCACGCAGTCCGCGCTGACCCGCGCTGAGGTCTCCGGCGGCGGCAAGAAGCCCTGGAGACAGAAGGGCACCGGCCGCGCCCGTCAGGGCAGCACCCGCGCGCCCCAGTGGACCCACGGCGGTATTGTCTTCGCTCCCAAGCCCCGCGATTACAGCTATCGGCTGAACAAGAAGACCCGCCGTCTGGCGCTCAAGTCCGCCCTCAGCTCCAAGGCCCAGGCCAATGAGATCGTCGTCATCGACGAGATCAAGATGGACGAGATCAAGACCAAGACCTTCAAGAGCTTCCTGACTGCCGTCAAGGTCGAGCGCAAGGCGCTGGTCGTCACCGCCGAGGCGAACGAGCTGGTCGTCAAGTCCGCCCGCAACATTGCCGGCGTGACCACCACCTTCGCCAACCTGATCAATGTCTACGACATTCTCAACGCCAATCAGCTGGTCCTGGACAAGGCCGCGCTGGCCAAGATTGAGGAGGTGTTCGCATAATGAAGAGCGCATACGATATCATCCTGAAGCCCGCCATCACCGAACAGTCCATGGAGGCTGTGGAAGAGAAGCGTTACGTGTTCTACGTTCTGCCCACCGCCACCAAGACCGAGATCAAGGCTGCCATCGAGGAGATTTTCGACGTTAAGGTTGAAAAGGTCAACACCCTCCGCATGGACGGCAAGCAGAAGCGCCAGGGCGCTTATCCCGCCGGCCGCACCGCCTCCTACAAGAAGGCGATGATCAAGCTCACCGAGGACTCCAAGACCATCGAGTTCTTCGAGGGCATGGTCTAATTCAAATCTCAAAAAGGAGCGTAACGCAAAATGGCATTGAAAACGTTTAAGCCTTATACCCCCGCGAGAAGAAACATGACCGTTTCTGCCTTCGAGGGCGTGGATAAGAAGGCAAAGCCCGAGCGCGGCCTGGTTGAGACTTTGAAGAAGCACTCCGGTCGCAACAACTATGGTCACATCACCGTTCGCCATCAGGGCGGCGGCAACAAGCGCAAGTACCGCATCGTGGACTTCCGCCGCGACAAGCTGGATGTCCCCGGCACGGTGCTCCGCCTGGAATACGATCCCAACCGCACGGCCTACATCGCCCTGGTGGAATACCCCGACGGCGAGCGCCGCTACATTCTGGCCCCTGTTGGCCTGAAAGCCGGCGATCAGGTCCTGTCCTCCGCCGCGGCTGACATTAAGCCCGGCAACACCCTCCCCATTGCCAACATCCCCGTGGGTACTGTGATCCACAACATCGAGCTTCAGCCCGGCCGCGGCGGTCAGCTTGTCCGTTCCGCCGGCGCCGCCGCCCAGCTCATGGCCAAGGAAGGCGAGCTTGCCCAGGTGCGTATGCCCTCCGGCGAGTTCCGCTATGTCCGGATGAACTGCACCGCCACCATCGGTCAGGTGGGCAACCTGGAGAACGCCAACATCCACGTCGGTAAAGCCGGCCGTACCCGTCACATGGGCATCCGTCCCACCGTCCGCGGCTCTGTCATGAACCCCAATGACCACCCCCACGGCGGCGGCGAGGGCCGCGCGCCTGTTGGCCGTCCCGGTCCTGTCACGCCCTGGGGCAAGCCCGCTATGGGCCTGAAGACCCGGAAGACCAAGAACCGGACCAACAAGTTCATCATCAAGCGCAGAAACAGCAAGTAAGGAGGAACTGAAACAATGAGCAGAAGCGTTAAAAAAGGCCCGTTTGTTGCTCCCGAGCTGTTCAAGCGCGTGGAGGAACTCAACAAAACCGGCGAAAAGAAAGTTCTGAAGACTTGGTCCAGAGCTTCCACGATTTTCCCCTCCTTCGTAGGTCACACCATCGCGGTGCACGACGGCCGGAAGCATGTTCCGGTTTACGTCACCGAGGATATGGTCGGTCACAAGCTGGGCGAGTTCGTCCCCACCCGGACGTTCCGCGGCCACAGCGGCTCCAAGACCGCCAACAATAAGTAAGGAGGAGAGAAACAATGGAAGCAAGAGCCTATCTGAAATTTTTGCGGATCTCTCCCCGTAAGGTGAAGATCGTCTGCGACCTCATCCGCGGTCAGGACGCCAGCACCGCCGTTGCGTATCTGCGCAACACCCCCAAGGCAGCCTCTGAGCCCATGCTCAAGCTCCTCAACAGCGCTATCGCGAACGCTGAGACCAACCACGGCCTGGACCGTGAGAAGCTCTACGTCTCCACTGCTGTTGCCGATCCCGGCCCCACGCTCAAGCGCGGTATGCCGAGAGCCAAGGGCAGCTACAACCGCATTCTGAAGAGAACCACCCACCTCACCATCGGCGTGAGCGAGCGGGAATAAGGCAGGAGGTACAATATGGGACAGAAAGTTAACCCCCATGGATTGCGCGTTGGCGTAATCAAGGACTGGGATTCTCGCTGGTACGCCCGCGAGGATAAGGTCGGCGAGCTGATCGTCGAAGACTACAACATCAGAAAGTACCTGAAAAAGACCCTGTATTCCGCCGGTATCGCCAAGATCGAGATCGAGCGCGATAACGCCAAGGTGAAGATCAATCTGCATTGCTCCCGTCCCGGCGTCGTCATCGGCAAGGGCGGTCAGGAGATTGAAAAGCTCCGTCAGCAGGTCGAGGAAATGATCGGCAAGAAGGTCGCTCTGAACATCATCGAGATCCGCTCCCCGGACCTCAACGCGCAGCTCGTGGCCGAGAATATTGCGGCCCAGCTCGAGAAGCGCATCTCCTTCCGCCGCGCGATGAAGCAGGCCATGCAGCGTGCGACCCGTCTGGGCGCCAAGGGCATCAAGTGCACCTGCGGCGGCCGTCTGGGCGGTGCTGAAATCGCCCGCTCAGAGACCTATCACGAGGGCACCATCCCCCTGCAGACCCTCCGTGCCGACATCGAGTACGGCTTCGCCGAGGCCAACACTACCTACGGCAAGATCGGCTGCAAGGTTTGGATCTACAAGGGCGAGGTCCTGAATTCCACCCTGCGCGCCGCTGCCGTGGAGCAGCCCGCTCGCCGCGAGCGCCGTGACGGCGACCGCCGCGACCGCAGAGACCGCAGACCGTTCAACGGCGAGCGCCGTGACCGCAGACCCTTCAACGGCGAGCGCCGCGAAAACAACGGCGAGCGTCGTCCCTACAATCGTCCGGAAGGAGGCAACCGCTAATGTTGATGCCCAAGAGAACCAAATTCCGCAGAGTTCAGCGCGGCCGCATGAAGGGCGCTGCCTCCCGCGGCAACAAGGTCGCCTACGGTGAGTACGGCATTCAGGCTCTCGAGCCCGGCTGGATCACCGGCAACCAGATCGAGGCCGCCCGTGTCGCCATGACCCGTTATACCAAGCGTGGCGGCAAGGTCTGGATCAAGATTTTCCCCGACAAGCCTGTTTCCAAGAAGGCGCTCGGCGTTCGTATGGGTTCCGGTAAGGGCGCTCCCGAATACTGGGTCGCCGTTGTCAAGAACCAGAAGGTCATGTTTGAGATCGGCGGTGTTTCCGAGGAAGTCGCTCGCGAGGCTCTGCGTCTTGCCCAGCACAAGCTTCCCATCCGCACCAAGATCATCAAGCGGGAAGAAGCTGAATCTGAGAATGGTGGTGAATAACAATGAAGGCAAAAGAATTGAAAGAGATGACCACCGCTGAGCTGGAGACCAAGCTCTCCGAGCTGAAGAAGGATCTGTTCTTCCTGCGGATGCAGCACGCGACCAACCAGCTTGACAATCCCCTGAAGATCAACCTGGTGAAGAAGGATATTGCCCGCATCAAGACTGTTATTCGCGAGAAAGAGACCGCAATCTGAGGAGGTAAAGCAAAATGAATGAAAATACAAGAGCTTTCCGCAAGACCAGAGTTGGTAAGGTCCTTTCCGATAAGATGGACAAGACCATCGTAGTCGCTGTGGAAGACAGTGTGGCGCATCCGCTGTACAAGAAGATCGTCAAGAGAACCTACAAGCTGAAGGCGCACGACGAAAACAACGAGTGCGGCATCGGCGATACCGTAAAGGTGATGGAGTGCCGTCCCCTGTCGAAGGACAAGAGATGGAGACTCGTCGAGATCATCGAAAAGGCTAAGTAAGGAGGTCGACAACATTGATTCAGGCTGAAACTTATCTGAAGGTTGCCGACAATACCGGCGCCAAGGAAATCAAATGCATCCGCGTGCTGGGCGGCTCCCGCCGCAAGTACGGCAACATCGGCGATGTGATCGTGGCTTCCGTTCGCAAGGCCGCTCCCGGCGGCACTGCCAAGAAGGGCGAGGTCGTCCGCGCTGTCATCGTCCGTACCGCCAAGGGCACCCGCCGCGCCGACGGCACCTATGTCCGCTTTGACGAGAACGCTGCCGTTCTCATCAAGGAAGACAAGAGCCCCAAGGGCACCCGTATTTTTGGGCCCGTGGCCAGAGAGCTTCGTGACAAAGGCTTCATGAAGATCTGCTCCCTCGCACCCGAAACTGTTTAAGGGGGACGCAACATGAATATCAAGAAAAACGACATTGTCATCGTTCTGTCCGGCAAGGACAAGGGCGTGAAGGGCAAGGTTCTGACGGCCATGCCCAGCGAGAACAAGCTGATCGTCGAGGGCGTCAACGTGGCGACCATGCATCAGAAGGCTCGCAAGCAGGGCGAGGAGAGCGGCATCATCCACAAGGAGACCCCCATCCGCGCCGACAAGGTTGCCCTCTACTGCCCCAAGTGTGAGAAGGGCGTTCGCATCGGCTTAAAGGTCGAGGGCGACAAGAAGATCCGCATCGGCCGCGGCAAGTGCGGCCATGAGATTTGATGAAGGAGGATTTCAGAAATGGCAAGACTGAAGGTTAAGTACACCGAAGAAATCGCTCCCGCTCTCATGAAGAAGTTCCAGTACAAGAGCGTTATGCAGATTCCCAACCTGAGCAAGATCATTGTGAACGTCGGCTGCGGCGAGAGCAAGAACAACGCCAAGGAGATTGAGGCCATCTGCAAGGATATTGCCACCATCACCGGTCAGAAGCCCATCGTGACCAAGGCCCGCAAGTCCGTGGCCAACTTCAAGGTCCGTGAGGGTGAGAACGTCGGCGTGATGGTCACCCTCCGGGGCGACAAAATGTGGGAGTTCCTGGACAGGCTCTTCAGCGTGGCCCTGCCCCGTGTCCGCGACTTCCGCGGCATTAACCCCAACGCCTTCGACGGCCGCGGCAACTATGCCATGGGCCTGAAGGAACAGCTTATCTTCCCCGAGATCGAGTACGACAAGGTGGACAAGATCCGCGGCATGAACATCGTGATCTGCACCACCGCCAACACCGATGAAGAAGCCAAAGAGCTGCTGACCCAGATCGGCGCTCCCTTCTACGCTTAATCAGGGAGGAAGACAAAATGGCAAGAAAAGCAATGATTCTCAAGCAGCAGCGGGAAGCTAAGTTCTCCACCCGCCGCTATAACCGCTGCAAGATCTGCGGCCGCCCCCATGCGTATCTGCGTGATTACGGCATTTGCCGTATTTGCTTCCGCGAAAGAGCCTACAAGGGCGAGATCCCCGGCGTTCGCAAGGCTTCCTGGTAAGCTGCGCTTTGTTATCAGTCATTAGTCACTAGTCACTAGTCACTGGTCACTCACACCCGATTTTAATGTAAATAGGCATCAGAAGTCATTGGGATAATGCCCGGCTTTGCCCGACGCATTCCCAATGATACCCTGGTGCTGAAACCGGTTTCAGACCGGTAACTTCAACAAGGAGGAGTATCACATGCAAATCACTGATCCTGTTGCGGATATGCTGACCCGCATCCGTAACGCGAACAACGCCAAGCACAACACTGTGGACGTTCCCGCTTCCAATCTGAAGAAGTCCATCGCGAAGATTCTGCTCGACGAGGGCTATATCAAGTCCTTTACCGTGGAGGATGACGGCGCGCAGGGCATGATCCACATCACGCTGAAGTATATCGGCAAGGGCGAAAAGGTCATCTCCGGCCTCAAGCGCGTCTCCAAGCCCGGCCTGCGTGTCTACGCCGGTGCTGAGGAGCTGCCCCGTGTCCTCAAGGGCCTGGGCATTGCCATCATTTCCACTTCCAAGGGCGTCATGACCGACAAGGCCGCGCGCGCGGCGCATGTCGGCGGCGAAGTCCTGGCGTTTGTATGGTAAGGAGGTAACATTATGTCCAGAATCGGCAAAATGGCTATCACCGTGCCCGCAGGCGTGGACGTGGAGATCGCTGAAAACAACGTGGTCACCGTCAAGGGCGCCAAGGGTTCCCTGACCCAGACCTTCAATCCCAAGATGCACATCGAGAAGGACGGCGCCACCATCACTGTTTCCCGTCCCGATGACAGCCATGAGAGCAAGAGCCTCCATGGTCTCACCCGTACCCTGCTGAACAACATGATCGTCGGCCTGGACAAGGGCTTCTCCAAGGAGCTCGAGGTCAACGGTGTCGGCTACCGTGCCCAGATGGAAGGGAAGAAGCTGGTCATGAACCTGGGCTACTCCCACCCCGTCACCATGGACGCCCCCGAGGGTGTGGAGATCGAGGTCCCCGCTCCCAACAAGATCATCATCAAGGGTTATAATAAGCAGGTCGTCGGCCAGTTCGCGGCCGAGGTCCGTGGGAAGAGACCCCCCGAGCCCTACAAGGGCAAGGGCATCAAGTACGCCAGTGAAGTTGTCCGCCATAAGGAAGGCAAGACTGGCGCCAAGAAGTAATCGGAGGTGTGCATAAATGGTTAAGAAGTTCGACAGAAATGCACAGCGCGTTAAGCGTCATGTGAGAGTTCGCGCGAAGATCTCCGGCACCCCCGAGCGTCCTCGCCTGAACGTATTCAGAAGCAACGCCAATATCTATGCTCAGATCATTGACGACATCAACGGAGTCACCCTGGTTTCCGCTTCCACTCTGGACAAGGACTTTGAAGGCGCCGCCGGCAATGCCGAAGCTGCCAAGAAGATCGGTCTGAAGCTCGCCGAGCGCGCCAAGGAAAAGGGCATCACAGAGGTCGTGTTCGACCGCGGCGGCTACATTTTCCACGGCCGTGTTGCTGCTCTGGCTGAGGGCGCCCGCGAAGGCGGACTCGAGTTTTAAGAGGAGGAAGTAAGAAATGGCTTACAGAAGAGACAACAGAGACAATCAGGCTGCTGAAGCGCCTGAAATGATCGAAAAGGTCGTGTACCTGAACCGCGTCTCCAAGACCGTCAAGGGCGGCCGTGTTATGAAATTCTCCGCCCTGGTCGTCGTTGGCGACGGTAAGGGCAAGGTGGGCTATGGCCTGGGCAAGGCCGCTGAGGTCCCCGAGGCTATCCGCAAGGGCATCG
>CALYTU010000012.1 GCA_945487445.1 uncultured Clostridia bacterium
CATAAATACTGGGGTTTTCTTACTTGTCGTTCGGTAAGGACTTCATTGTGGGGAAAAGCAATACGTCGCGAATGGCCGCGGAGTCGGTCAGAAGCATGCACAGGCGGTCGATGCCGTAGCCGATGCCGCCTGTGGGGGGCATGCCGATCTCCAGGGCATTCAGGAAATCCTCGTCGGTGGTATTGGCCTCCTCGTCGCCCTTGGCCAGCTGTTCCTCCTGGGCGCGGAAGCGCTCACGCTGGTCAATGGGGTCGTTGAGTTCGGAATAGGCGTTGCACATTTCCCAGCCGTTCATGTACAGCTCAAAGCGCTCCACATAGTCGGGATCGGTAGGCTTGCGCTTGGTCAGCGGTGAAATCTCCACGGGATGATCCATGATGAAGGTGGGCTGGAGCAGCTTCTCTTCTACGAAGGTCTCGAAGAACAGGTTGAGAATGTCGCCCTTTCCGTGGCGGTCCTCATAGGCAATCCCGTGCGCCTTAGCAGCGGCGCGAGCCTCCTCCAGGTTGTGAATCTCGTCAAAGTCCACGCCGGAATACTGCTTCACGGCCTCGCGGATGGTCAGGCGGGCAAAGGGCTTGGAGAGGTCCATTTCCACGCCGTTATAGTTGATCACCGTAGTGTCGAGCACCTCTTGCGCCACATGGCGGAACATGTCCTCTGTCAGGTCCATCATGCCGTGGTAGTCGGTGTAGGCCTGATAGAGCTCCATAAGGGTAAACTCGGGATTGTGGCGCGTATCCATGCCCTCATTGCGGAAGACACGGCCGATCTCATAGACCTTTTCCAGGCCGCCGACGATCAGGCGCTTGAGATAGAGCTCCAGAGAGATGCGGAGCTTGAAGTCTTCATCCAGCGCGTTGAAGTGGGTGGTGAAGGGGCGGGCGGCCGCGCCGCCGGCATTGGTGACCAGCATGGGCGTCTCGACTTCCAGGAAACCTCTCGCGTCCAAATAGCGGCGGATGCTGCTGAGGATCTGGGAGCGCTTGATGAAGGTGTCACGAACGCCTTCGTTCATGATGAGATCGACGTAGCGCTGGCGATAGCGCAGGTCCGTATTCGTCAGGCCGTGGTACTTCTCGGGCAGGGGCTTCAGCGACTTGGAGAGCAGGGTGACGGATTGCGTGCGGACCGAGATCTCGCCCCGCTGGGTGCGGAAAACGGGGCCTTCCACGCCCACGAGGTCGCCCACGTCCAGCTTGCGGCACGCGGAGAAGGCTTCCTCGCCCATTTCATCCACTTTGATATAGAGCTGGACGCGGCCGGAACGGTCCTGAAGGTCGGCGAAAATGGCCTTGCCCATGCCCCGCTTGGACATGATACGACCCGCCAGCCGGACGCGCTTCTCCTCAAATTCGTCAAAGCGATCCTTGATCTCCCGGGCGTGATGGGTCACATCGAACGTAGTAATCTGGAAGGGATCTTGTCCCTCCTGCTGCAATGCCTGCAGCTTCTCGCGACGAACGCGCACCTGATCGACCAGGGGCAGCTCCGCCTGGGGTACAAACTTCGCCATGGTTCTTCCTCCTTCGCTTACTTTTCAACGGAAAGGATCTCGAACTGAAGCGTACCGACGGGGGCCTCCACTTCCACAGTATCGCCGACGGTCTTTCCGATCATGGCCCGACCGAAGGGCGAATCGTCGGAGATCCGGTGATTGATGGGGTCCGCTTCCTGGGAGCCCACGATGGCATAGAGCTCGGTCTCATCGAGCTCGATGTCGCGGACCTTGACCGTGCAGCCCAGGCCGACGTGGCCAGCGGTGGTTTCCGCCACGCCCTCCAGGCCGTCGTCGATGATGACGGCGTGGGCCAGGATGTTTTCCACCTCGGCAATCCGTCCATAGAGCTGAGCCTGCTCGTTTTTGGCCTCGTCGTATTCGCTGTTCTCAGAAAGGTCGCCGAAGGAACGAGCCTCCTTCAGGTGCTCTGCGACCTCCTGCTCCCGGGTGGTCTTGAGATAGTGCAGTTCCTGCTCCAGCTCCCGGAGTCGGATGCTTGTGATTTTAAATTCCTTTGCCATGACACGTCCGCCTTTCTGCCAGGTATTTCATTTTTTGCCGATATATTATACTATTGTGTTATTCGTTTGTCAACACCGCAATCGCCTCCTGGAGCTGATCGTCCTCCTCTTTTTGCAGTCTGCCGTAGTAGAGATCCATCTGTTTTTCTTCCGTAAGTTCCACGACGTGATCCGGTGTGATTCCCTTGCCAACAAGACTGATGCCTTTGGGAGTGGTGTACTGGCCGACAGAGATATTGATGGCGGAACCGTCTTGCAGGCTGATTGCGGTCTGGAAGCGCCCCTTGCCATAGGTCTGAACACCAACAACGGCTGCGGCTTCGTACTCCTGCAGGGCGGCGGCGAAGAACTCGGCGGCGGAATAGGAGTCATAATTGACCAGAACGGCCATAGGCATATTCAAAAAGTCGGCGTCGGAGCTGTCCACGCTCTCTTTTCCGCTGTAATCCACGCTCCGGAACAGCGGCCCCTCGGGAAGCAAATAGTCCAGCAGCTTTACCAGCTCGTGCTTGTAGCCGCCGGGATTGAAGCGGACGTCAAAGAGGATCGACTTCGCGTTTTGCGCCCGCGCGGCCTCAATGGCGGCGATGGCGTCTTGTGCGGCATCCTGCTCGAAGTTTCGGATGCGGATATAGGCAATGCCGTCCTCCAACAGTTCCCAGGTGACGTTGACTGTCTTGATTCTGGCACGGGTGATGGTGTAGTCGCGCGCTTCGCCATCGCGGGAGACGGTGATGGTTACGTTGGTTCCCTCTTTCCCGCGGACACGGTTCTTGGTCTCGTTGATATCGAGGGCGTCCTCCGACCCATCCAGAACCGGGGTCCCCTCCACGGTCAGGATCACATCCCCGATCCGGAGCCCGGCCTCGAAGGCAGGGCTATCGGGTGTGACGTCCACGATCTCAACACCGGTATCCACGTGTTCCGGGGAGATGGTAACGCCGATGCCCACATAGGAGTTGGTGACGCTCTCCAAATAGGAAGCGTATTCCTCGGCGGGGATATAGTAGCTCCACTCGTCGTCCAGTCCCTCGATCATACCGGCGGCCGCCGCGTCGGCCAGCTTGTCCTCGTCCACGTCCCCGATGAAATAGAGGTCCACCTTGTCTTTGATTTGTGCAAGCTTGTTTTCCCAGACGTCCGTTTCCTGCGTTGGTTCGGGGGCCGGGGCGGAGGCGGGCCTGTGGACGAAATAAATCAGGAAACAGACCCAGAGGGTCACGAGCGACGCCAGCAGGGAGGCCAGAACGACGGGCCAGACGCGGGTCTTTGTTACGACCCGCACAGGGGGCTGCGACCATGTCTCTTGACCGGGAGTGAATTGCGATTCATTTTGAGAGGCGTTATTGTTCAGTTCCATATCAAGTCCTCGATTATTTCAGAATATGCCGATAGGACGAGCAAGCTCGTCCTATCATGCCGCGCGGGTCACAAGATTATACCATGATCCGATCAAACGACTGAAATCGTTTCAGGGCAGATAATTCCTGGGATTGACCAGCGAGCCGTTGTAGTACATGGTCAGGTGCAGGTGGGGGCCGGTGGACCAGCCTGTGCTGCCCACATAGCCAATTACCTCGCCCCGGGTGACATATTGTCCCGGACTGACGGTGTAGCGAATCATGTGTCCGTAGAGCGTGGAGAAGCCGTTGCCGTGGTTGATGACCACGTGGTAGCCGTAGGCTGTGCCGTAGGTGGCGGTGGTGACGGTGCCGGAGGCGCAGGCATAGATGGGAGAGCCGTAACCGGCGCCGATGTCCATGCCGCTGTGGTTACTGTAAACGCCGGTGATGGGGTGGTAGCGGGGACCGAATTGACAGGTGATGTTTCGGCTCGTGCAGGGCCAGCTGAAGCCGTAGCGGCTGACCGTAGACACGGAGCCGGAGCCGCTGCTTGCCGAACTGCCGGAAGACGAGCCGCTGCCGGAAGAATTTCCGCCGCCGGAGGCACTGCTCTGACGCCTGGCGGCCGCCGCTGCAGCGGCGGCGGCACGGGCCTTGGCTGCCGCCTCGGCCTCTTTCCGCGCCTTTTCCTCTGCGGAGACAGCCTCCCGGTACTTGGCCTCCTGCGTGGCAATCTGGGCCAGCAGGGACTCCTTCTGGCTGTCGTATTTCGCCTCAGCCGCCACATAGGCGTCATGATCCGCCATCAGCTCCGCCATCAGAGCGTCGGCCTCGGCACGCTGCGTCTCAAGCTGGTTCTCTTCGTCAGCCAGGGACTCCTTGGCCTCCTCCATTTCCACCTTCTCGGCGGCCAGATCCTGGCGGGTGGTCTCGATCTGCTGCGCCACCTGCTGGATGCGGTCGATCATGCTCGCGTCAGAGTGGGCGATTTCATTGATCATATCCACGCGGTCAAGCAAGTCGGCAAAGCTGCTGGCCTTGAAGAGAATGGACCAGTAAGTAAGCTTGCCATTTTCCTCCATGGAGCGGATCCTGGCCTTGTAACGCGCGTTGAGTTCGTCCCGCTGGGAAAGCGCGTCGTTGAGCTCATTCTGCTTTTCAGCGATCAGGAGATTGTACTCCTGAATCTGCTCATTCTTGTTTTCGATGGAGTCCTGAGTCAGCTTGATCTGTTGATCAATCTGGTTTTTCCTGCCAACGAGGTCATGAATATCGGACTCGTTGGCTGCCTTCTGCTGCTGGATCTCCTTCTGCTGGGCCGAAATGGCCTGCTCCTGTGTTTTTAGCGCCTCAATTCGTGCCTTGATGGTGCTGGAGCTCTCCGCAAAGGCGGAAAAGATGAAGCCACCCACCATCAGAAGGGCCAGAAGCCCGGCAATGGCGGCGACAATCACACGTCGATACTTGTACATGGCTGCCTCCTTATGATTACTGTCCTTTGAGCTGCTGCGCAAATGACAAACACGCTTTGCTTCGGTTATACATCGAGGAATTTACGGATGGACATCACGGAGCCAAACACACCGACAAACAGGCCAACCGCGCCGAAGGTGACGGCCGTGAGCAAAAGCACCTGCTCGAACGGAACCAGCTTCAGCAGCTGCAGGCTTTGAACCTCGGAAATCCGTTTATCCAGGAAATCGTAGAGCCCCCATTCGAGGAAGAAGGCCACGGCACCGGAGATGGATCCGATCACAAAGCCCTCCACGAAGTATGGGAAACGGATGAAGCGGTTTGTGGCTCCGATCATCTTCATGATGGCGATCTCGTCCCGTCGGTCGTACATGGCAAGCTTGATGGTGTTGGAGATCATGAAGAGCGAGACCACCAGCAGAACGACGATAATCGCAGCGGAGGCCAAGTTCAGCACTTTTTGGATGGTGGTAAAGCCCTTTGCCAGTTCGCTCCTCGCCCGGACCTTGACCACGCCCTGAATCTGCTCCAGAGCCGTTACCGTCTCGTCCATTTTGGAGTTGTCCTCCAGCGTGATCTCAAAGCGATCCCGGAAGGTGGAGGAGTCGATGCCCTCATAAGCCTCGCCGCCGCCCTCCTGCCGGATGAAGCGTTCTCCCGCTTCCTCCCGGGAGATGAACACCGCCTCACGGACGTTTTTCAACAGGTTGATCCTGGAGCCGACGGACTTTGCCTCGGCGGTGTCGTAGGTTTCTTCCACGTAGGCCAGGACTCGGTTCTGCTGCTCCATATCCGAGACAAAAATGCTCAGATTGTAAATGAGGAGGGAAAAGCTGCTGATGATGACGAGGCAGGCTACTGTGACGCACACGGCTGCAAACGACATGAAGCCGTGGGTATACATGTTGCGGACGCCCTCTTTAAAGAGGTATCCCATTTTTCTAAGTCTCTTCATTGATATAATACCCGTCCATTCCGTCGTTGATGACCCTGCCGTCTTTGATGGCGATGACCCGTTTCGTGAAGCGGTTGACCAGCTCCTGTTCGTGGGTGACGACCATGACGGTCGTCCCCAGGGCGTTGATCGACTCCAGGAGCATCATGATCTCGTAGGAGCGCTGGGGATCCAGGTTGCCGGTGGGCTCGTCGGCCACGATCATGGCCGGATTGTTCACCAGGGCGCGGGCAATGGCTACGCGCTGCTGCTCGCCGCCGGAGAGCTCATGGGGCAGGCGGCGGCCCCGATTCTCCAACCCCACAAGGTCGAGAACATAGGGAACGCGGGCCGTGATCTCCCGACTCGAAGCGCCAACGATGCGCATGCCGTAGGCGATGTTTTCAAATACGCTCTTGTTTTCGATCAGGCGGAAATCCTGGAAGATGACGCCGACAGTGCGGCGCATGTAGGGGATCTGGCGCTTTTTGATGGTCTCAAGCTTATAGCCGTTGACCTCAATGGAGCCGGAGGTGGGCTCGAGCTCCGCGGTCAGAAGCTTGATGATGGTGGACTTGCCGGAACCGGAGGGACCCACCAGGAATACAAACTCCCCGTCGTCTATGTGCAGGCTCACGCCCTCGATGGCGCGGTTGCCGGCCTCATAGACCTTGGTGACGTTTCTGAATTCAATCATAAGATTCTCCTATTATCTGGTTCAACTTGCCGGGGACGCTGAAGGGGCACGCACCGCGCGCGGCGGCGGGCTGTCCGGCACAGGGTCAAAACATCTTGTTGTCCCGGGAGGACAGATATTTCTTGACCATCAGCGCCACCTTGAAGATGATGGCGTGATCAAACTCGCGGAGATCCAGACCCGTGAGCTTCTTGATTTTCTCCAGCCGGTAGACCAGGGTGTTGCGGTGGACGAAGAGCTTGCGGGAGGTCTCGGAGACGTTGAGGTTGTTCTCAAAGAATTTGTTGATGGTGAAAAGCGTCTCCTGGTCAAGGGTGTCAATGGAGTTTTTCTTGAAGACCTCGTCCAAGAAGATCTCACACAGGGTCGTGGGGAGCTGATAGATCAGGCGGCCGATCCCGAGGTTTTCGTAGGTGATGACGGTCTTCTCGGTATCAAAGACCTTGCCGACCTCAATGGCCACCTGAGCTTCCTTGTAGGAATCGGCCAGCTCCCGCAAGTGGTCCGCCATGCCTCCGATCCCGATGATGGTCTTGACAAAGATCTGGCTCTTGAGCGTCTCTTCCATCGTGGAAGCCAGCTTCAGCAGCTCAGACTGCTCCACCTCGGCGTTGACGGACTTAACCACGGCAATGTCAGTCTCATTGACGGAGATCACGAAATCCTGTTGGCGGTCGGGAAAGAGGCTCTGCAGCACGTCCACGGCGCCCACGTCCACACTGCCGACCTGACGGACCAGAAAGACGGTGTGCTTCTGATCCGCGGCGAAATGGAGCTCCTTGGCGCGGATGTAGATGTCGCCGGGGAGAATATTGTCGGTGATAATGTTCTTGACAAAGGTCGCTTTGTCATGCTTCTCCTCATAATAGATCTTGGTGCAGTTGAGTGCCACCTGCGCCATCAGACAAAGACTGTGTGCCATGTCGTCGTCGCCGTCTACGAAAACGGCAAAGTCAAAGCTGCTGCCGTAGCTGGTCAATGCTTTGACGGTTTTGCCTGAGAAATGTACGGCCTGATCCTCAGACAGGGCGACGACGCGGGCCAGCTTGGGGAGCCTAGCGCCAACCTGCTCTCCGTCGGTGCAGGCAACAACAGTACCCTCGACGTCAATCACGCCGAGCTGGCGGTCGGTAGCGGCCTTCATTTGTTGGATCACGTCGGAAAAGAGATGATTCGTCATATACACGCACTCCTGTCAGTGTGATGGTTTTGTACAACATCTGGCTTTTATCATACCCGATCTTTCTCCGTTTTGCAAGAGCATTTTGGTGTTTTCTTTGAAAAAACACGGAGTATTTTATGCAAAAACACAAAAAATCCGGCGATATGGCTAATTTCGGCCGTGATACATGGAATTGTTTTTTGTGTTTTCGTCAACATGATCGTTTGTGGATTTTGTACAGAACACTTCCAGTTCCACCCGGAAAGGAGACTCGCGGCATCCGGCGCGATTCAGCGGAAGGGATCATCGCTTCGCCGCGTCAGCTGCGTCAACGGCGGCGATCTCAGCCTCTGTCAGCTCCCGGCACTCTCCCGCGGGCAGAGAGCTGAGGAAAAGGGAGCCCTCCCGATCCCGGCGGAGATAAGTGACAGGCAAGCCACGGGACGCCATCATGCGTCGGACCTGGTGATACTTCCCCTCTGTGACGGTGATTTCACTTTCTCCCGGCCCCAGGGGCTTCAAAACCGCCGGACGGCAGAGCGTTCCGTCCCGCAGGCTCAGTCCGGCGGCAAAGGCCGCCGTGTCCTCCTCGGTGGCGGTTCCCTCGTGGCGGGCGTAGTAGCGCTTTTCCACACCGCGGCGCGGGGAGATCAGGCGGTGGGCAAGCTCCCCGTCGTTGGTGAGCAGGAGCAGACCTTCAGTGTCCTTGTCCAGCCGGCCAACGGGGACCACGTTTTGCCGCCGGTATCGGTCGGGGATTAGTTCCATCACGGTCCTGTCCCGGGGATCCTCTGTGGAAGTCACATAGCCTGCTGGCTTGTGCAGCATGAGCACCACTCGCCGGGGTCTCTCCACCGGAGCGCCCCGGAAGGTGACAAGGTCTGCGGCGGGGTCAATCTTAGCTGCCCCGTCGGGGGCCGGCCTGCCGTTGACCTGGACCGCGCCGGTCTTCAGCAGGGTCTTGAGCTCCCGCCGGGAGGCGACCCCGGCATCAGAAAGAAATTTGTCCAGACGTTCCATCTTTGTACCTCATATCCCGGCACGCCGGGGCATAGATTGCTGTGTACAGTTCTTTGAAAAGGAGTTGCAGATATGTTTGTGATCACTACAAAGGTCTCCAAGACGAAGCTCGCGGCGGCGGTCACGCTTCTGATCGCAGCGGTGGTTCTGGTGGCGGTTTTGGCAGCGGCGAAGACCGCCGCGCCCCAGGAGCCGGACGCCATGAACGGCGAGACCAACGACGCGCGGGTGGCCTTTTTGGCGCAATACGACTGGCAGGTCAACGCCGAGCCGGTTCAGACCCAGACGGTCAAAATCCCGGCGGAGGACAGCGAGGTTTTTACCCGCTACAACGAGCTGCAGAAGTCGCAGGGCTTCGATCTGACCCAGTACGCCGGCCAGCAGGCCACACGTTACGTTTATGAAATACTCAATTACCCAGACTCCGACAGCCCGGTATACGCCACGATCTTCGTCCTCAACGGGAAGATCATCGGCGGCGATGTCACCGACACCGCCCCGGAAGGAAAGATGCAGGGGCTGAAGAAATAATCACAACAAAAACACTATAACACCAAAATGTTACAAAAGTATTACATTTATAAAATTGCTTTCTGTTTTTCCAGGGGTCCCGGCAAACCGAGCCAGGACCCCTGGACTTTTTTGCTCTACTATTGTAAAATAAATAATACTACAAATGTAGAGGAGTTGATTCCGTTGCGCGAAAATCTGAAAAAGCTCCCGGAAGCTGAGCTGGAGGTCATGCAGGTGCTTTGGGGGCTGGAGGTCCCGGCGCCTCGGGCGGCGGTAGAGGAAGCGATGGCCCGGGTCAGACCCATGGCGCAGACCACTCTGCTGACCCTGCTTTCCCGGCTGGCGGGGAAGGGCTTCGTCCGTGTGGAAAAGCAGGGACGGTCGAGCGTATACACCCCGCTGGTCAGCCGGGAGGACTATCAGGCCCAGCAGAGCAAGCGGTTCGTGGACCGGCTTTTCGGCGGGTCCATGTCCGCCTTCGCCTCAGCCCTGAACGCTTCGGGCATTCCCAAGGAGGACCTGGACGAGCTGCGCCGCCTGTTGGAGGAGGGGAGACTGTGATGTGTAGTACGGAGGCACTTTCTTTAAGGTTGTTTGATGCCGGTCTTTGGTTTGTTCTTATAATGTTTATTTACTTGTGTGAAGACTACCGGAACGAAAAGGAAAGGAGACGCTATTCCCCGCTCGCGTCCTATATTGCTTATGTTCCCGGACTTTTGATTTATCTTCCGGTGATGGTCCTGGTGCTGCAAAAGCACAGGAAGATCGTGTTTCTCCACGCGGCTCTGCAACTTCTGCCGGAGCTGTTTGTGTTCACGCTTTTGCTTCTGGCCTTGTCTCCCTGGCTGAGAAAGAATTATTCCGCGCGGAGCTGCGCGGACCTGTGGATTTTGCCGGGGCTTTTGACATATGTTTTTATGTATACTTGGACCGGCGGCTTCTATCCCTGGCTGACCGTCCGTTTGCGGCCTGTCGTCTTCTGGCTGCTGCTGGTTCTATGGCTTGGCGGGTTCTGCGCTGTCATGGGCTGGAAAAGCATCGAACATTTTCGTTTTCGGCGTTCCATCCTCCGCTGGGCTGTTCCAGCGTCCCACTCCGAACGGTTCCTGTTTCGTCAGGTCTGGTCTGCGCTCGAACCGGGCAAACGCTTTTCCCGCTACGGCAACAGGCTGAAGATCATCCACTCCCCCGCCGTTTCCTCCCCGCTCACGATCGGGCTCTTTTCCAGGACGATCTGCCTGGCGCTGCCAACAAGGGAATACAGCGAGGAGGAGCTGTACCTGATCTTCCGGCACGAGTGCATCCACCTGCTGCGCCAGGACAACATCATCAAGTTTTCCACTGTCTTCCTCTGTGCCGTCGGCTGGTTCATTCCCTCTCTTTGGATCGTCATGAAGCGGGCCTCGGAGGACCTGGAGCTCTGCTGCGACGAGATCGTCACCGCAGATATGGGGAAAGCAGCGCGCAAACAATACGCGCATCTGCTCTTGAGCAGCGGCGGAACCGAAAAAGGCTTTACGACCTGTCTCTCCGCTTCGGCCAGGGGCCTGCGTTACCGGCTTCGCCGGATCATGCGCCCATATGGAAAAAGGGCGGTCTTGCTGATCGGCATGATGACGGCGCTGTTCCTGTTCTTCTTTGGCACGATCGGTGTGGAATTGGACGTCGGGACGGTCCGGACCGAGTTTTTTGACCGGGAAGACGGCGCCTGGCACGTTACAGCGGTTCACGTGAGCAGGGGCGGGCTTCTCTGCGAAGACCCGGAGGTTTTGAAGGTTGTGGAGGACTATCTGCGTGATCTGCAGCTTGCAAGGCCGTTATGGAAAGCGTATAATGAAAACGAAGACATCTTCGCGGAAGCCAGTGTGACGCTGATGAACGGAAAAGGAGGCAAGGCGGAGCTTTTCTTCGACCGGGACGAGCTGTATTTCCTTCACTCGGACGATTCCGCTCCGAAGCCGCTGTATCGGATCATTGGTGACTTTGATCCGGATTGGCTGCGGGGCATGGCAAAATCGTCGAAATAAGTATGAAAAGTTCCGGTTCGGCAGCCTGTCATTTCGATGGAGCTTCCGACCGGGAGATCCGTGCTTTTCCCGCAAAAGGGGAAGGATTTTTCACTTCGTTTAAATGACAGGAAGGTCTGCTGAATAGAAACCGCGAAAAATGGACCTGTGGAAAGCACCGTCTGGGCTTGCCGAGACGGTGCTTTCCACAAGCGCGGCCGCCGAATGCCTGATAGCGATTCGCCAACGGGCATTGTGCGGCGTATGCTGTGTACCTTTGCAGGGAAGGCGGACAAGCTGCCCGCTTCGAAAAAGATCGCTCTGTCGACCGTGCTCCTCATCCGGCGTTTTGGGGCACCTTCCCCCCAAGGGGAAGGCTTTCGGACGGCAGAGTGCCGTTTCTGCATGGGTTAGCCAAACAGCTTGAAGCCCTTTTTCTCGCAGGGCTCGGAGGTGATGCCCTTGAGGGTGTAGCCGGTTTCGGCAACGGTCTTCCGGATCAGCTCCTCGTCCAGCGGGGCCTCGGAAAGGATTTCCGTCTCGTTTTTGGTGTGGGAGGAAGTCACCTTCCGGACCGGGAAGGCTTTGCGGATGGCTTCGTTGACGTGGGCTTCGCACATACCGCACATCATGCCCTCGATTTGCAGGATGGTTTTTGTCATGCTTTGTTCTCCTTGTATGATAGCGTAGTAGTTTTTTTAGACCCTCTCCAAGGTCTGTGTTATAATGCAGAGGATGATTTGGATTGATTCGGTTTCCTTCGTTTTTAGGTAATTATATCCCAATTTGACGCAAATGTAAAGACAGCGGGGGGAGTTTGTCTCCAGCCTGTCAGAAAACTGTTCCGCCCATGCCGTAGGGCGGCCAGGGTCTGGCCGCCCTACGCAGAACGGAGGGGTTTCGCATGGGCTGAACTGTTTCCTGTCACCCGCCGCGGCGCTTTTCCATTCTTTCCGTTGCCTTTTCTCCCAAACTGTGGTAAAATTTACACTGAGCCAATTCCATTTTTCCATCACAACGAAACAGGAGGATCGTATGACTACGCAAGAAGCTCTGAAAATCTACCGCGAGAAGATTGCCGCGATGAAAGCCCTGGGACACGCCATGGGCGTTCTGCAATACGACGGCGCCACCGTCGCCCCGGCGGAGTCCGCCGAGGGGCGGGGCAAGACCCTGGCCTACCTTTCCGGCCGCTCCTATGAAATTGAGACCGGTCCGGAGCTGAAGGAGGCCGCACAGTATCTGAAGGCTCATGCCGACGATCTTGATCCGCAGGACCGACGGGAGATCGAGGTCTTCCTGCGGGAGAGTGAGTTCACCGCCTCCATTCCGCAGGAGGAGTATGTGGGCTATGTGGAGCTTTTGAACCGGGCCGACACAGTCTGGCACAAGGCCAAGCAGGACAGCGATTTTCCGGCCTTCGCTCCCATTGTCAAGGAGATTTTTGAAATCAACGTCCGCTTTGCCAGATACTACAAGCCCGACCAAAATCCATATGACACCCAGCTCAGCCGCTACGAACGGGGCCTGACCATGGAGAAGACCGACGCTTTCTTCAACACACTGAAGGAGCGGATCGTACCCCTTTTGAAAAAGGTCATGTCCAAGCCCCAGGTGGACGACAGCTTCCTGGTGGGCAAGAACTACCCCATCGAGGCGCAGCGGAAGTTCTCCGACTATCTGATGGACATCATCACCATCGACAAGGACCGCTGCTCCATCGGCGAGACGGAGCATCCCTTCACCACCAACTTCAACAAAAAAGATGTGCGCATCACCACGCACTACCATGAGCAAAACCCCATTTCCTCCATGTACTCCGTGATCCATGAGGGCGGGCACGCCCTGTACGAGCTGCACTCCGCAGACGAGCTGGAGGGGACCATTCTCTCCGGCGGCGTGTCCATGTCCATCCACGAGAGCCAGTCCCGGTTCATGGAAAACCTCATCGGCCGCAGCCGGGAATTCATTGAGCTGATCTTCCCCAAAATGCAGGAGCTTTTCCCGGATCAGTTGGTCGGCGTCACGGCGGAGCAGATGTTCCTGGCCGTGAACAAAGCCCAGCCCAGTTTGATCCGGACGGAAGCGGACGAGCTGACCTACGCCCTCCATGTTCTGGTGCGCTACGAGATTGAGAAGGGGCTCTTTGACGGCAGCATCACCGCAGAGGAGCTGCCCAGGGTTTGGAACGCAAAGTACAAGGAATATCTGGGCGTTGACGTGCCGGATGACCGGCAGGGTGTCCTGCAGGACAGTCATTGGTCCGGCGGCAACGTGGGCTATTTCCCCTCCTATGCCCTGGGCTCCGCTTACGGCGCGCAGATGCTGGCGAAGATGAAGCAGACTGTAAACGTGGAAGCGGCCGTCCGAAGCGGAGATCTGCATCCCATTACCGACTGGCTGGAGGCACATATCTGGAAGTTCGGCGGCCTGTACGATCCCATGGAACTGCTGGAGCGGGCGGTGGGCGAGCCCTTCGACCCCAGGTATTTCACTGACTATCTGGAGAAGAAGTACTCCGCCATTTACGGACTGTAATTGATCCTTTTATAGTATCTGTTCAGTATCCTGTCATTTCGAGGCGATTCATCGCCGAGAAATCCGTATTATCTACGCAAAAAGGAACGGATTTCTCACTTCGTTCGAAATGACAGATGGGGCTACTGAATAGATACCTTTTATACAATAAAACCCTGGCTGCTTTCGCAGCCAGGGCCTTTTTTGTTCCGGTTGCCCGGAGCGGTTGCCCGCTCCGGGCGTTGTCATAGTGTGGGATTGCCCGGGAGATTCATGTTCTTTTCCGGTGCTCAGGAACCTGTTCCCCCGCGCTTTTCAAACGAATTGCTTTGGCAGGCAGGCGGCCGGGAATTACTCGGCAAGAGCCTTGCCCTCCAGGGCACGGTAGATGTACAGGACCGTAGCAGCACGGGTGCAAGCGGTCTTGTAGGCGAACTTGCCGTCCGCGCCCTTTTCGATGCCGTTCTCGTAGGCCCACAGCGCGGCAGCCTTGTACCACTTGCTGTTGGGAACATCAGTGTACGGGTTGTCGATGGTGTAGCCGGGTCTTTCCTTCGCGGCATAGAGGAAGGTCAGGATTTCGCCGCGATTACAGGTCTTGTTGGGGGAGAAGTGGGTCTTGTCCGTACCGGAAGTGATCCCATTCTCAACCGCCCAAAGAATGGCCTTGGTGTACCAATTGCCGGACTTCACATCCACGAACGGATTCTCAGTGGACGTGGGAGCAGGCTTGCCCATCGCAGCCCACAGGAAGACCATGGCCTGCGCACGGGTGACGGTGTCGTTCGGGCTGAAGTGGGTCTTGTCGGTACCGGCAGTCACCTGGTAAGGCTTGTGCGTGAAGGCCCATTCAATCGCCTCATGCTCCTGCGTGCCGTAGGCGGGCATATCCTTAAACTGCGCGCAGGGGCAGGGCAGAGCTTCCAGCTCAACGGTCTTGGTGTCGGTATACTCGGTGTCGTTGAAGGTGACCTTCGCGGTCAGGACCTTCTGACCGGCAACGTGAGGCACGGGCTCCGTGACTTCCTCGGTAATCTCGGCTTTCATGGTCTGCTCGTCGCCGCACTCGCAGACGAACTTCGCAGACGCCTCGGTCAGTTCCTCGTTCCAGGTCCACGCAGGCTCGCCATAGACATGCTCATGGGCCGTTGCTGCAATGGGGATCTCATGCGGTTCTTCGTCAACCGCAGTGTTATTGTTGCGCTCCATGGTCTTCACATTGACAACGGTGTCCACACCGGCATCGTCGTCATAAGTGAAGTTCAGTGTTGCGAGCGCAGTCCCGGCAGTGATCTCCTCAGCGGCAGCGTAGGCGAAGATGATCTGGCCTTCGTTCTCGTTGCAGGAGAACACTTCCACATTGGAGAGGGTGCTGACGTAGGTCAGGACCTCGGGATCGTAGGAAACAACCAGCAGACCGTTGGTCACAGCCTCGTCCTCGGTCAGAACGACGGTCACGTTGCCGTTGGCAGCGGTGGTCTCATCCTTGACCATGCGGATGGGTGCGCCGGACAGCTCACCGCGGGCAGCATTGGTGCCGCCCACAACCGCGTTGGCAGTCGCGTTGACCTTGGTTCTCTCGATGACAGCGTCAAAGTCGGCAGCTGCAGCGGAGTTCGCGCGAGCCATGCCGTCGCCGATCTGAGCCATACGCAGAGCAGAGGTGTCAAAGGCACGGTAGCTCTTGACTTCCTTCTGCTCGCCGGCAGCGGTTCCGGTGTACATGGGATTCACATCGGTGACGTTAGCCAGGTCGTCGAAGCTGCCGATCAGGCCGGAGATGTTGGTGGAATCCAGGGTGCCGATCAAACCGACCTCGCCGGTCTGGAAGTCTATGAACCACACGGTCTGGTCCTCGTTGTTTGCGACGACAAGACCCATCTCGCCCAGAGCCGGATCGCTGTCGCCGCGCAGGTTGGCAGTGTTGATCCAGGCCATGGACAGCGCGGTGGGATTGGAGACAGCAATTCCGGTATCCACCAGCGGAACGAAACTCATATTGCCGGTCATATAGTCAATGTCGAGCTCACAAAGGATACCGGCAGTGGTCATCAGATAGTAGACGTAGATCGGCGTGTTATATACGTCCACGGAGGTTCCGCCGAACGCGAGGCCAGCCATGTCAGGCAGATAGGAGCTCAGGTCCCAGCCGAAGTAGTCCGGGGTAGCCAGGAAGCCAATGGAGGTGGTCATCAAGAACTTGTTGGTATCCGGATTGCCGTCTGCGTTCACAAAGTTCGGGTAGTTGGCGATATCCATGGGAGGGTAGGTAGAGAACAGCGGGCTAACAGAGAAGCTGTCAACCGGCTCGAAGGTCTCGGCATCCATGACGGAGGCTACGCCTCTTATGTTGGCGAGATACAGGTCGCCGCCGCGGCCGCCGGAGATCACGTCGCCGGGCGCCGCCGCACCGCTTGTGGCAGCGATGGGACCATCGAGCATGATGTTGGCAAAACGGGCTCCATTGGCGTCAGTGACCTGGCCCTTGATGGTGACATCCAGCGCGGTCAGGCCGTGGACCAGGACGTTAACCGTCTTGGTCAGATGCTCGCCGGCATCGTTGACGTCCACAGTGGTGACGGTAATGGTGGTCTCGCCCTCCTTCAGCGCAGTGACAACGCCGTCTTCGAAGGAGCAAACGGTGGGATCGGCCACTTCAACCGTGTAGTCGTTGGTCTCACCCATCTTGACCTTGATGTTGAGCTCGGCGGTCTGGGTCTCGAAGAGCTCAAGCTCAGCGGGGTTGACCTTCAGGGTCAGATCCGTGGCGGGCTCGTACTCGTGCAGACCCACGACAGGCCACACACCGGGGCCGAAGTCGCCGGTAACGGCAACGCGGGAAGGATCAGAGGCGTCGATGGCGTAGAGGGAAGCGATCTCTCCGTTGCCATCGTAAACCGCGACAAACAGGAAGTTGCTTTCCTCATCATAGACCATGGAGGCCTTGTTGTTGCCGGTGACGTCAGAGGCACCGTTCAGCCGCAGGGTGGTGCCGGCATATTCCTCACTGATTAGATTGCCTTCCTGATCAATGAAGAAGGCCCACAGCATGCCGCCTTCGGTCATCACCAGGTATTTGGCAGCGTTGGGATGGATTCCGCCCTCCACATCTTCATAATCCAGGCGGCCGATATAGGCAATGACGGCCATGGGATCGTCCGCAAAGCCGGCGCTCATATCCCAGTAGTTCAGGTTGCCG
Organism: uncultured Clostridia bacterium; assembly: GCA_945487445.1. Taxonomy (GTDB): domain Bacteria; phylum Bacillota; class Clostridia; order Oscillospirales; family Oscillospiraceae; genus JAFRPC01. Next base: position 16,887 of record CALYTU010000012.1, read on the forward strand.
GCTTCGGGATCCAGGACCTCGAAGTAGGTGCCGTTGTTGCACAGCCCCGCAACGCGGCCGATGCCCAATGCCTTGGCCAGATCTTCGGGCAGGGCGGCGGCGTCGGAGGGAGTCCACTGGGCCGTGATGCTGCCTAGAGGCGTGACCTCATAGGTATCAGCATCGTAAGCGTACATGGTGTCAGCAGTAGAGGCGTAAACAGTTTCGTCCACCAGAGTGCCCCACAGGAAGTTGCCGACCTGAACCTCGCCGGTCCAATCAGCGGGCGCGTTGGTGTTAAAGACGGAAGCCATGCCTCTGCCGCTCTCGTCCCAAATAATGCCGCGGAGCTCAACATCGGGGGTCATTTCGACCTTGACGCTGATTTCGCGAGTCAGCTTGGGTTCCGCAACGGTGGTAACGACGACGGTGGTCTCCCCGACGCCGACACCGATGATCACGCCGTCCTTCACGGTGGCGACGCTCTCATCCGTGGACTGCCAGGTGACTTTCTTGTCGGTCAGGGTCCAAGGCAGGACAGCTACGGAAACGTCAGTAGTCTGACCGCGGAAAATCGTGATCTCCTCGGGCTCGACAAGCAGCTCGGTCGCAATGTCGGTGGGATAGATCAGGTTGGCCTTGCCGGGCACGATGATCAGGCCGGAGCAGGCGTTGTAGAGGGTCGCGGAGGATTTGGGTCTGTCAACGGAATTTGCTCTGGTCGCCTCGCCGGTCTCGGTGTTGACCTCGAAGATCACGTTATCGACATCGGTGAAACTGTTCTGAGCAGTGGCTTTGTAGTTATAGTTGCCGATCACATACAGCTTGTCGTTGTTGTGATCCCAAGCCATGCCGCCGCCCAGATAGCGGTTGTAGATGCCCATTTTACCGTTGGTGGCATGGTTGTTCACGGGCGCAAGGTTCTCAATCACACCTTCGGAAATCATGCCCAGCGTGAACTTGTAGAGGAAGACCTGGGAGGGTGAGCCATAGTTTGCGGAGTAGAAATTGCCGTCATCGTCGATGGCAAGATCCTTCAGAACATAATACGCGCTGTCGTTGGTGGCGGGGTTGGTGACTGTGATTTTAGCGACCTTGGTCAGTTCGCCGGTAATCAGATCCACACTGTAGACAGTGTTGTTCGCGCCCAACGCATAGAGGACATTGTTCATGTAGTTGAACGCCATGTCGTAGATGACATCGGTGGTTTCGGAGAAGTCTGCAACGAGAGAAGCAGCATCCAGCGCGTTCAGCTCCGCCGCATAGAGCTTTCCTTCCGGAGTGGCCATGAAAACATAACCATCCACATACTCCGCCGCCTGCACCGCAAACTGCGTGTCAACAAAGGTATTCAGGCCGGCGTATTCGCCGATGTCGGTGTTATAGAACAGCTCGGGGATGTTGATCTCCAGCGCACGGTCGCCCGCGCCGGGATCCGCGGAAGCGGAGGTGAAGGCAAGGGTCAGACCGCCGTTGTCGTCCTCCTGGTCGCCGTTGAGTTTCACGGCGAACGCAACCTCATTGCCGGCATAGTCGCCGACCAGCAGGGTGACCTCGTTGGGCAAGCGAATGCCGTCCAGGTTCAGCGGGATCTCGAGCTGCTCGCCGGGCTCAGTCTGCTCGGGAACGAAGCCAATGTATTCCTTGGTGCCGGACTTGCTCAGCAGACCCACGTAGGCGATGTAGTTGTTGTCGGAGGCCATGACCTTGATCTCGCCGGTAACCAGGTCGCGGAAGGCGCCCTTGACCTCGGGAGCGGTATCGTCAGCAATCACGTTATACTTGATGCTGGCGCCGTCGCCGAGAATATCGGCCCTGATCACAGCCGCCAGGCCGTCAGAATCCAGGCCGCCGTCAGTGGCAACCTTGCCGTTCATCGCGGCGTTGACAACGCCGTAGTACTCGGGCAGGGTATAGAAGCCGACAGTAACCGTGTCACCTTCCCGAACGCCCAGAGCACTCAGCTTCTTACCCACATTGAAGTTGGAGGAGCTGAGGTTCTCCCAGGTGCCGCCGTTAACGTAGTAGAAAGGAGCGTAACGCTGGGTGGGAACGGAAGAGGCGAATACAACCTTGCCTTCCTCATCCTGCAGGGCAAAGCCCAGCGTGGCAATGTTACGGATGGGCAGGTAGTTGAAAGCATGAATGGTGTCATTGCTGTTCATGGCCAGACGGTCAGCGGGGAATTCGTCTTCCACGATGTAGGGGTTGCCCATGTAGATGAGGGAATCGCCCTCGGGATTCTTCATGGTCAGATAGTTGATTTTTTCGTTGGCCAGGTAGGGCATCATGCCGGTGCCATAGGCCTCGTCGATGACAGAGGTGCGGTCGAGCATGGCGGGATCCGTCCAGGAGCCGCAATAGCCAAAGATGGGGATGGAATGAACCACGTCCATCGCGCCCTCTTCATCGGCCACGGGATCGACATAGGTGTAGCCCTCAACGTAGAAACCTTTGGTGAAGAAGGAGCCCAGCAGGAATTCCTTCCACTCGTCGTCCAGCTTGATCTTGACGGTGACCTTGGTGGGGCCGGCCGCGGGGATGAGCGGCGTGGCAGCCGAGTCGAGGATCAGCTTGGCGTCGTAGGATGTAATCTCGCCGTCGCCGTCCACGTCGGCAGCTTCCGCGTCAAACGCGGCGTCCTCAGCCAGCTTGCCGGTGAGGTGGTCCAGAATGGCCTGGGCGTCCGCATTGTCGGTCACTTCGTCCTTGTTGACGTCGGCTTCGACCCGGTAGGCGTCCTCATAGGTCTCGCCGTTGACCTCATAGGTCACGTCGGCGCCGATCCGCAGGGTGCTCTGATTCTGCAGCATACCGTAGCCGCCGTCGCCGGCAATGTCCTGGGTGAAGATATCGGTGCGAAGCGTAAATTCCTTCTGACCCTCGATGGGGTTCACCGTGAAGGAGAAGCTGTACTCGCCGGTGTAGTCGGGATCGTCGCCCAGCTCCGCCTTGACCTTGCCGTCCTTGGCAGAGTCGGGGAACATGGTGGCGGTCTCGTCCATCAGGATGAAGGACTTGGCAGAGGTGGCGTCGCTGACATTCGCAAGGCCGGAGCCAACGCGGATGACAGGCCAGTAGCTGCCGTTGGCGTCATAAACGGGATGGGAGGTGGACATCAGCAGGGAGTTGGTCAGCTGACGCTGGGTCAGGCCAGTCTTCTCGCACAGATCGTTTGCGCGGATGTACTGTCCTATGAGGGCAGCCATACCGGCAACCTGGGGAGAAGCCATGGAGGTGCCGGACATGAACTCATAGGCGTCATGGCCGCCGCCATTGCTGTTCAGGCCGTTGACGGAGTAGATGGAGCCGCCGGGCGCCAGGATCTCGGGCTTGAGAACCAGGGTGCCGGGAGTGCCCCAGGAGGAGAAGGCGGACACTTCGACGGTATCGGAAATCTCGGGAACCTGGATTTCCAGATCGCCGGAGACGCTCATGCTGCCAGTGTAGTACACATTTTCGTTCGCATCGGTCCGCTGCTCGGACTGCGCCAGAATGGCGTCGCCGTCAGCCTTCAGGATGGAGACCACGGGAACTTCATAGTTGTAGCCGGTGAGATCCATAGAGATAGTGCCGGGGACGTTGTTGATAATGATGACACCAGCAGCACCCTGCGCGGCAGCAGCGTTGGCCTTCGTGACGAAGGAGGAGGAGCCGCGGTAGCACATGGCGATCTTGCCGTTCAGAACCTCGGAGCCGAGGGCATAGAATTGGTCGCCCTCCTTCCCCACATTGTTGTTGTCGTCGACACCGGGGCCGTCGACCAGAACGTACTCATATTCCTTGCCGGCGAGGGTGAGGATGGGCTCGTTGCCATAGCCGGTGGATTCAGAGTAGAACACATGCAAATCACCGAAAATCATCGGCATGCCGGTCTGGCCGGCATTGTTCACGGATGCAACGGTGAGCGCATTGGTGAAGGTGCCGGGGCTGCCGCCCGTAGCATAGTTGACATCGTCGGCGTACAGGTAGGGGTACATGTCACCGTTGTAGGGCGTGTCGTACCAGCCGTAGCTGTTGCCGGCGGAAAAGGAAACCACCATGCCATTCTCGACCAGCTCGTTCATGACCTTTTCGTAGCCGTCAGCGAAGCTGAAGCCGGCGGAGCCGGAGCCGAGAGACAGGTTGGCGGAGTCGCAGCCAAGGATGATGGCGTCCTCGATGGCGGCCATGTAGTCGGAATCGTAAGCGCCGCCGCCCTTGCCGAAGACCTTCATCACAACCAGCTGTGCGTCAGGGGCAACGCCCTGGGTGCCGACGGCCTCAAGCGCGGGCTTGAACTCGCCGTCCACCTTGATGAAGCGGTTGGCCGTGGAGATGCCGGAGACGTGGGAGCCATGCTCGCCCTGGCCGTCGTTGATATGGACAACGTCGTAGTCACGGTCGACGTAGTTGTAGCCGTAGCCGACCTTGGTGTTGAAGTAAGCCTTGTCTGCGGTTGCGCCGGAGTTCAGCTGATCGGCGACCTGCGCGATCGCCTCAGGGGTCAGCAGATTCAGGGACGCAACATACTCTTCATAGGAAAGGCCGGCGGCCTCGGCGTTCTGCGCCAGGGCGTACTCGAGACCTTCCCCGGAGAAGGACTGGTGCTCGATGTCAGCACCGGTGTCGATGACGGCAACCTTGCTGCCGGCGCCGGTGTAGCCATTGCCCCAGACGATGTTAGAGCCGATCATGTAGGAAGCAGCACCGTTGTTGGGCTCGTCAACCTTCTCAGCGGTCTGCGGCTCGTAGCGGTTTTCCAGGAACACATCCTTGACGCCGTCGACCGCCTTGATGCTGTCGATCTGGCCATAGAGCACGTTCGCGGAAATATTGTTGGCTGCCAGGGTCAGATTCCACTTGACATCCAGCTTGCCGCCGATCGCCTTTTCGATCTTGGCGGTCACAGCCTTCTGGTCAGCGCGGAGCGCCTTACGGTAGGCCTTGGCCACTGCGCTGCGCGCGATATTCTCCGTGCGGAAGCCGACGCCCAGGGTGGAAGGCTTTTCGAGCACGATGGACACACGGACCACGTCAGTCAGCGCATGGTCTTCTTTGTTGATGGAATCCTCATCCTGGGTTTGACCAAGCTTGCGGGACTCCATCGCACTGGGATCAGTCGGTGTGAGCGTCAGCTCCTCGGCGTTTGCGGGCACCTTGCCGGATTCCGCACTGGCCACGGGGACCAGGAAGGAACCGAGCATGGCAATCACAAGCGCCACCGACAGGATCCGGCGGAACAGCGATGTGTTCTTCATTGTCATATCTCCTTTGAAAATATTTATATCATCCGCCCGTTTCCCACGGACGGGTAATATACGAAATGCAGGTCGATTCGGTCTTTTTGAAGAATGAAAAGGCAAACGTGCGGCCGAATAAATCCGCTTCTTCGGTATCGTATATTCTATCAGAAAAAAATGCGAAGGTCAAGATTTCCTTCGCATTTTTTACAAGAACCTGTATGTGCTAAAATGATGTGAACCCCAGAAAATAGAAGACAGGAGCCCTCAAG
>CALYTU010000013.1 GCA_945487445.1 uncultured Clostridia bacterium
GAACGGATTTCTCACTTCGTTCGAAATGACAGATGGGGCTACTGAATAGATACATGGATTTTTGACCGATGGAGTCGGCCGCGAAGGGTAGTTTCGCTTGCGCGGTTCGCCTATTCACGGCACAGGATCGAAGTAGTCCCTTTTGGAAAACGGGTGGCAGCGACACAGGCGGCGGGCGGCCAGAGCGCCGCCCTTGAGGGACCCGTATTTGCCAATGGCCTGGGCAGCATATTCGCTGCAGGTTGGCTCATAACGGCAGCGGCGGGGATGGGCGGGTGAGATATGGCGCTGATAGAAGCGGATCATAGCAAGCAGCAGCTTTTTCACAGGATTCCCTCCATACTTGTTGCAGTGTTCGCTGCAAAGCAGCATCTTTGCAGCGGCCATCATGCTTCACAAACGCGCAATGGCCGTCGGGTTCAGCGGCTGCCGTGAGCCGGAGAAGCCGAGCAGCCCTCCGCTTCCTTCAGCAGACGAAGCTTTTTGCACTGGCGGCGAAAGCTTTTTCCCAGCTCATCAAAGTCGCCGTCGATGGCGGCGGTACGGGCCACAATCACAATGTCGTAGCCCCGCTTGAGACCGCCTTCCTGCAGCCGGTAGGTCTCCCGGATGCGGCGGCGGGCCCGATTGCGGTCCACAGCCCGGCCCAGCTTCACGCCCGTCGTAATGCCCAGCCGGTTTTGACCGGTCCCGTTGCGCCGGGCGTAGACAACGACAAATTGGCCAACGGCGTTTTCGCCCTTGGCATAAAGTCTTCGGAATATGTGATTTTGCTTCAGCGGAACAGTGAATTCCAAACAACACATCTCCTGTTGCCCGCGCCGCATGTCTGCCGCTCAAGGATATGGCTTCGGGGCGAACAGATTGTCCATCCGTTCACCCCGAACGCTTCAAAGGCAATTCAACGGACTGCCTGACCGTTTTCCAAACTTGGTTTAGGCGGAAATGACAGCTCTGCCCTTTGCGCGGCGGCGGGCAAGGACCTTCCGACCGTTGGCAGTAGCCATTCTCTTTCTGAAGCCGTGGACTTTGGATCTGTGACGCTTTCTGGGCTGATAGGTACGCAGCATTTGGTTACACCTCCTAATGGTAGAATATGCTCAACAGCTGTTCAACAGCCGCAGCGAGTGAATCAGGAGCCTATGGCTCATTCGGCGTTTATTATAGCCTGTCAAGGGTAGAAATGTCAAGAATTATTTTTCCATTCATCGGTCCCTTCTCGACACTTCGGATCATTCAGTCCCGGGTTCCGTGTCTTCCAGGAGCTTATCCAGACGTTCCAGATAGGCCAGGGTATCGAAGCTGCCGGGGGCGTCGTCCTGCAACGGAAGGACGGAATCCGATTCATAATTGCCGGACGCCGGTTCGAGGCCGAAGGGCGTTGCGCCGGAGCAGTCAGCCTCCGGCGGGCAGACGCCGTCTGCATTCTGATTGGGATCGGAAACGGTCCGGTCTTCCGTCATTTCGGCCAAACCGTCATTCGGAAACAGGGAATCATACGGTAATTCGTCTGCCCCATCCTCTGCTGCCCGGGGCCGGGCGTCGGGCAGCCCGAAGCTTGCCTCCTCCCCTGCCTGCTGCCAGATGTCTGCCATCTCGCTGCCCCAGGGCCGAGTCAGATCCAACGGCGACCCGTCTGTGTCGGGAGCACGGGGCGGGATCGGCTCGGCAGCCGGCGGCGCGTCGGGGGCGGGCTCATCGGAGGTGCGGCGGGGATCGGCCAGGGTCACGGGAACTCTGACAATAGGCGGGCGAGAGAATCTCGAAAGCAGCGCCACGATCAGGAAGGCCAGAAAAACGGCCAGTGAGATCACGCTGATCTTGAGGCCCAGAGAAAATCCGGGCGTCTCATACTCCAGGGCAATGGCGTGCAGGCCGGGCTCCAGATGCACGGCGATCATTGCGTTGCCCACCGGGGTGATCCGCGTCTGCTCCCCATCCACCGTCAGGGTCCAGCCTTTGTCATTGGGAATGGAAAGATACAGAAGACCTGCCTCATGGACGCGGATGGCGCCTTCCACGCGGGTATCGGAGACGAGCGTGGGGATCATGGATTTCTCGGTGAGGCCCTGATAAGCCTCATCGAAGACGTCAGTGCGGAAGATTGCGGCGCCGAGGGTGACTTTTCCGGGCTGGTCGCTCTTTTTTGCCCGATAGCGCAGGCTGATCTGGTCGCCGGCAGAGAAGCTGCCCATACACCGATTGTAGCCATAGGCGTCGGACCAGGTGTACTGCCGCTCTTCATTGAGGAAGTAGGTGATGTCATTGATACCGGAGCCCTTGGAGAAGATGCAGAGCATGCCGTCGCGGGGCATGTCGATGGTGGCCTCGACATAGTTCTCATCGTCACACACACCATTGACGGTGAATTCGGTGGAGGTCTTTCCGCTGAGCTCTGCGGTGCCGACAGCCTTGACGCCCGTGACGGGCACGCTTTCATAGAGCGGCTCATCGGCGCCCGTCATTTCGCGGAAGAGGCGGTTGAGCCGATCAAAGGGCAGGCCTTTGTTTTCCGATGCGTCAAACTCCAGCGCATTGTCATTGACCAAAAAACCGAGGCTCAGATAGGCCTTGTTGGCCAGGAGGAGGACCTCGCCCTGACTTGCAATCTCCTGAAAATAGAGCGGGTCCACGTTCTGTCCGTTGCGGTCAATCAGATATTTGATCCCCAGCAAGAGGTTGGTAAAGGGATCTGCCTGCTGATAGACATACCGGTTGCCGGCCACGGAGGCCGCCAGACCGATGCTTTGCAGGAAGGCGGAAACCCGACTGTTCGCCGCCGAGGAGAAGACGGAGACACCCGGAAAGCCGAGCAGGGTACTGTCATTGAGCGTCTGCTTCAGAGTGACCTCGCCCCGCCAGAGGTCCACAGTCTCCTCCTCGCGCCAGAGCATCGTATCCACGATCTGCCGACTGTCCACCTTTTTCGTGGGGTAATAGGAAGAATCCGTGAAGCCGACCCTCACCACGCCCAGAATTGCGCAGCCCAGAGACTCCAGCAGCATGCAGGCGCAGAGTCCAAGCACCAGCAGTTCCTTTTTGATGACGCGGAAGCTGTAGAGCAGCACGCCGGCCAGCGTGAGCAGCGCTACGGCGGTTGAGACCGCGATGACCCGCAACGTGCCGCTGCTGATGACGCAGTAGAGCAGCACCACCACAGGGATCATCAACGCCACAGCGCGCCAGCGCGACAGATGCTCAAGCTGGGTATAGGCACGGAAGGCCATGAAGATCACCGTAAACGACCAGAGGAAGCTGAACCGATAGGGCAGCATATTGGGAAAGTGCATGCCGTGCCAGAGATAGTCCAGCGTGCGGAACAGGAAGCTGTCGGCAAAAAACAGGAGCAGAAGCACCGTGAAAATACGCTCTCGCAGCGAGATGCGCTTGCAGAACAGGTAGAGTGCGGCCAGGATGACCGTGACAAAGCCACAGGCAATATTGGGCAAGCCCTCCATCGTGGTTGGCATGACCAGCGAGCCGGTGTTGGAGAGTATGTCGCGCAAGCCCTGCAGCGGAAGCCGGAAGGAGGCAAGAAACGCATCGAAATACCCCAGCCGGAGACTCAACAGCGCCTCATGCGCACCAATCCAGGAGGGATAGAAGACCGAATCCCCCGAGAAGGTCGGCGCTTCCCGGCCGAAGAAGGTGAACAGCTCCGAAATCCTGCCGCGATTGATCAGCTCGATCCCCGCCTTGTGCGTGATTTCGGGGATCTTCACGATATTCATCGCGTTGGCGCCGGGGAACTGATTGACCGCCGAGGAGGTCGATTGCAGGCCCAGGTAAGCCGGCACACTCAGAAAAGCCGTCATCCCCAAAGCGATTGCCGTAAACAGCGCGATCCGCCAGAAACGCGTCCAGAAGCCCGCCAGATCGTCCCAGTTCACAACATGCCAGCCAATGAACAGCAAAAGCACGAACAGGCAGACGAACAGGCCGATGTAGTAGCTGCAATACACGGCGAGCGCCAGGCTCACCACATAGAGCACATAGCGCCGGTCCCGCAGGAGGCTGATCGTCCCCAGGGCCACCAGAGGCAGCAGGGCAACGGTGTCAAGCCAAATGGCGTTCCAGTAATAGCCCATCAGAAACGCGCAGAGCGCATAGGCCGTGGAGAAGCAGACCACCACCAGCTCCTCGCGATCAAAAACCTTCTTCAAAAAGAACGCGCAGAACAGGCCGGCCAGTCCAATCCGGACCAGCACCATGAGCGTATACCAGGGCATGAGAAGTCCCTCCGGCAAAAGTGCCGCCGAAAAATTCAGGGGACTGGCCAGATAGTAGGCAAACAGGGACAGATAGTTTGTCCCCATGCCGGTCGTCCAGGAATGGAACAGGGACTGCCCATTCTGGAGCCTCGACCGAAGATCCAGGAAGAAGGGATAGTATTGGTGCCACTGGTCGTGAGCCAGGATCATTTTGCTCCCGAAGGGGATGACCCCCGCAATCGCCCACATAGTGCCCAGAATGAGCACGGGCAGAAAGAAGGCCATAAGATAGAGATAGCGAGGTTTGCGCGGGCGGGTCATAAAGCTCCCCAGGGCATTTCGCCCTCGCCTCCGGGCCATAGTTTTCAGCGTCATATCGTTCACCTCTTGAAGGAGAATCGTCATTCACAGCCCGCCTGATCCCAGATGGGCCTGGATCCGTTCATAGATATACGTTGTTTAGTATCTATTCAGTAGCCCCATCTGTCATTTCGAACGAAGTGAGAAATCCGTTCCTTTTTGCGTAGATAATACGGATTTCTCGGCGATGAATCGCCTCGAAATGACAGGATACTGAACAGATACGTTGTTTATTATAACACAGAACGGCAAAACTTTCAACTTTCATTTTTCGCGTCTGTTTCTTCTGTTGTCGTTTTTTCTCTTTGTTTTCCGCGGTCATTAAGCCCGATTTAAGGTTCCCGGGGTATGATTGCGACAGCGTTCAACAAGGAGGTGGAAATCTTGCTGCAATCCATCACTTCTCCAACCACTGTATGCGCGGAAAATCCCATCGCGGTGATGCAGCGCTGCGAGGTCAAGTACATTCTCGACCCGGCACAAATGAATCTGCTGAAAAAAGCCTTGAATGGCCGCATGGAGCCAGATCAATTTGGCCGCACCTCCATTGCGTCCCTGTACTATGACACGCCGGACTACCGACTGATTCGCGCCTCCATGGAGAAACCCGCCTTCAAGGAAAAGCTCCGGCTTCGGTCCTACGGCAGGGCCACAGAAACCTCTCCCGTATTTTTGGAGCTGAAGCGGAAGGCCCTGGGGACGGTTTACAAAAGACGGATCAGGACCACTGTGGGCAGGGCGGCCCGGTTTGTCCGCGGCGAGGAAAATGAACTGGACGGAAGCCAAATCGGACGCGAGCTGATTTCCTTCCGCAACTATTATGAGAACCTGCTCCCCAGCTTCCTGATCATCTATGATCGGACGGCCTATGTAGAGGTGGGCGGCGATCTGCGACTTACCATCGACGAAGCTCCCCGTTACAGAGCCAGGGATCTGGATCTGACCCGGCCGATGGATGGGACGCCCCTGTTGGGTGAGGGCTTCTGCCTGCTGGAGCTGAAGGTCCAAAGCGCGATGCCCCTGTGGTTGGCCAATGTGCTGAGTGAGAGCCGGATCTATAAGACAAGCTTCTCCAAATGCGGGGAGGCCTTCCGGCAGGAGCTGACGAAAACATACTTGCAATTAAATGCGCGGCGGCCGGAGGCTTGGCCGCACCGCACACTGGAAAGGACTTACCATCATGTTTGACTCGATCTATTCCTCTTCTGTAACTGCCGTACAGTTTTTTCTCATGGCCTTGATCGCTCTGGCCGCGGGGCTGGCATACGCCTGGATCCTCTCATTCCGGATCCGGGCCAACCAGCGGTTTTTTCTGGTAACAACCCTGATTCCCTTTGTGGTGGCCTTTGTGATCACCTTTGTGAAGGGCAACATCGGCGCAGGCGTCGCCCTGGGCGGAGGCTGCTTCGGATTGATCCGCTTCCGTTCGGCCCAGGGAACAGCGGATGAACTGGCAGCGGTATTAATCGCCATGGCTTCGGGCGTTGCCTTTGGCATGGGCTATCTGGCCTATGGCGTGTTGATGTTACTGGGGCTGGCCGTGCTCTACTACCGTCTGAGTGGGCTGGACCTGTTTACTCACAAGTCCATGGCGAACGACCAGCTTCTGCGCGTGACAATTCCGGAGAGTCTGGAATATAACGGCGTGTTTGACGACGCCTTTGCCCGCTATCTTCGCAGCGTTGAGCCCGTTGGCGTCAAGACCACAGCCCTGGGCTCTATGTTCCGGCTCTCCTACAAGGTCCGGTTAAAGAACCCCGCCGAAGAGAAAGCCTTCCTGGATGAGCTGCGGACCCGAAACGGAAATCTGGAGATCTCGCTGCTGCCATTTACGGAGCAAACGCCAATTCAACTTTGATTCAGGAAACGGGCACCATAATCCTGTTATCCAGATAATAGGCCTATTCCCGCTTTCGTATCTGTTCAGTATCCTGTCATTTCGAGGCGATTCATCGCCGAGAAATCCGTATTATCTACGCAAAAAGGAACGGATTTCTCACTTCGTTCGAAATGACAGATGGGGCTACTGAATAGATACCCGCTTCCAAACAAACGAGGAAATGCCCGGGGCATTTCCTCGTTTGTTGTATTGAGCAGTTTTTTGCTTAGCACAGCCGGCTGCCAGCTGGAATGGCGTCGTCCAGGATGAGAAGATGGAGCTTGTCGCCGCGCTCAGCGGAGAGCAGCATGCCGCAGCTCAGCTGGCCCATCATCTTGCGGGGTGCCAGGTTTGTGACGGCGACCAGGGTCTTACCGATCAGATCATCGGGCTTGTAATACTTTGCAATGCCGGAGAGAATCTGGCGAGGCGTGCCGGTGCCGTCGTCGAGCTGGAATTTCAGCAGCTTCTCTGACTTCTTCACGTTCTCACAGGCCAGAACCTTCACCACAGTCATTTCTACCTTCTGAAAGTCGTCGAAGGCAATCTCAGGAAGAGGCTCCGGAAGAGGAACGTCTGCAGCATTTCCCTCAGGGGTCGATTGCGCCTTGTCCTCCGCTTCCTTCCGGTCCCCACAATCACAGGCAGGCGCGGCCTCGGCAGTCTGAAGCGCCTCCAGCGCTGCGAGCTCCGCAGCAGCGTCGATGCGGGGGAAGAGAGCGGGACCGTTCTCCACCTTGGCATCCCGGTAGAGGGTGCCGAAGAAGGCCAGCGACTCCCAGTCATGCTCCGCGGCACCGATCCGCTTCATGATCTCCGCGGCAGTGTCAGGCATGAAGGGACGAAGCAGGCCGCCGCAGATGCGAACTGTCTCGAGCAGATTATACAGCACACGGGCCAGACGGGGCTTGTCGGCCTCAGCCTTTGCCAGCTTCCAAGGCTCGTTTTCGTCGATATATTTGTTGGCGCGGCTGATGACCTTGAAAATCTCGCCCAGCGCGTTCTGAAAGGCAAATTTCTCCATCTGCTCTTCGTAGACATGGACCAGGTCGCATGCCATTGTGATCAGCTCGTCATCCTTTGCCGCATCCTCCTGCTGCTCGAGCGGAAGTTGACCGCCAAAGTACTTACCAACCATGGCCACAGTCCGGCTGACCAGGTTGCCGAGATCGTTGGCCAGGTCCACATTGATGCAGGAGATCAGACTCTCGTTGGTAAAGTTGCCGTCGGCGCCGAAGGGGAAGGTCCGAAGCATGAAGAAGCGCAGGGCGTCCACGCCGTATCGCTCCGCCAGCAGGTAAGGATCGACAACATTGCCCTTGGACTTGGACATCTTATCGCCGTTGAAGTTCAGCCAGCCGTGGCCATAGATGTGCTTCGGAAGCGGCATCTCCATGCTCATCAGCAGGGCAGGCCAGATAATGGAATGAAAACGGACGATCTCCTTGCCGACAAAGTGGACGTTGGCCGGCCAATACCGCTCGTATTCGCGGAAAGCGTCATTTTGAAAGCCCAATGCGGAGGCATAGCTGAACAGGGCGTCCACCCAAACATAAACCACATGGCCCGGGTCAAAGTCCACGGGGATGCCCCATGTGAAGGAAGTCCTGGAAACACAGAGGTCCGACAGCCCAGGCTTGATGAAGTTATTGATCATTTCATTGACACGGGAAGCGGGCTCCAGCCAGCCGGGCGTCTCCAACAGCGCCTGTACCCGGTCGGCGTACTTGGAGAGCCGGAAGAAATAGGCCTCCTCCTTCGCCGGCTGAACCTCGCGCCCGCAATCCGGACATTTGCCGTCGACGAGCTGGCTCTCCGTCCAGAATGCCTCACAGGGAGTACAGTACAGGCCCTCGTAGTAGCCCTTATAGATATCGCCCTTGTCGTACATCGCCTTGAAAACCTTCTGCACGGTAGCGACGTGGAAATCATCGGTGGTACGCACGTAACGGTCATAGGAAATGTTCATCAGCTTCCACAGATCCTTGACGCCCTTGGGTCCCTCCACAATGCCATCCACGAACTGCTTGGGGGAGACACCGCATTCTCTGGCTCTGCTTTCGATCTTCTGCCCGTGCTCGTCCGTCCCGGTGAGGAAGATCACATCGGCGCCCCGCATTCGCTGATACCGGGCCATGACATCCGCAGCCACGGTACAGTAGGCGTGGCCGATATGCAGACGGCTGGACGGGTAATACATCGGGGTCGTGATAAAGAATTTCTCTTTGCACTTGTCGCACATGATTGATATTCCTCCTTGCGTTAAGTATGACCTATATTTTAGCGGAAAAACAAGGAAAAAGCAAGCACTTTTTGAAAAAACAGTTCCCGCTGCCGCGATTCAGCGGCAGCGGGAACCGGGGTTCACGAGGGCAGAAGTTGATCGGAATAGGATTGATTCTGCACAACCAGCTTCGCCGGAAGCTCTGTATGGAACACCGTCTGGTTTTCACACCATACGCTGTGGATCGACTGTCCGCGCAGGGCAAGGACTGCTTCCGGCTCCCATTTTTCGGCAATGAAGGCCGGGCAGGCAGACAGCAGCAGTTCAGAGCAGGAACAGGTTTCAGAAAACACGCTCAAATCTTGGAGCGCAGCCTTGCAGGTTCCATCCCGCGTATCAAGATAGGGCGTCCGCACAGTGCCATCGGCCGTCTGGTAGAAATAGTCGCCGGTTCCGCCGCCGGGACCATAGGCATGCAGGGAGACCAGGCTCATCGGACCGTGGAAATGCAGGCGGGCCGGATAATAGACCGTCCCATCCCGTCTGTCCATGAGCTCCAACGTATACTCCGTCCGGGTCGGGTCCAAATAACGGCAGAAGCCCTCCGAAGAGGCGATATAGCCCGTAACATGGCCCTCTTGAACCAAACGATCCGCAAGATCGTCCAGCACAAAAGCGTTCTTCATCCAGTAGAAATCCAGGAAGGCTTCGATCCCGTACTCCTCGGCAAATTTCAGGTAATCTGACCGAACATTGAGACGAACACGGTTCTCTCCCAGCAGCGAAAGTGAAATGGCCTCCGGGTCTGATATAAACTCCATCAGCGCCCTCACATAGTCCGAAGCCTCCGCATTCAGCATCGGATCATAAAATGCAGCTTCTTCATCCGATGTACTGCGAAACACTGCGTCATACTGCGCGTAAACAGGGGCAAGGAACAGCGCACGGTTGTTATGTGCATGAAATGCCTCAAAGGCGCGGTAGAGCTCCGGTTCCACGGTCAGCTCCCGATTCGGAGCCTTGTTGACGGCGCATAAATTTCCCACGCCGGAAAATCGCTCCGTAGGGTGGTAAACCTGATAGGTTCGCTGAACTGCTTTGGTGTAGATCGCCGTGACAAGCTTTGCCTCCGCAGTGGCATTCTGCCCAAGGCAGTATTCAAAATCAAGATCAGCGCTGGCCTGTACCGGAACGGAGTTGTCCGCCTGAATTTGCATCCAGCCGGGGTCTTGGGAAAGCGCCGAGCTGATACCGTAGCCGATACCGGCAATTCCAAGCACTAAGCACAAAATCATCAAGATGAAGCGTAGCTTAATATGCTTGCCGGAAACCTCCACGCGTTCGGGCGGGGTCAGCGGCCCCGGACCATATTTTCGTCCCATTGTCTAACCTTCCTCTCATTTAGAAACTTGCCGACTGTCGGATACCCGACAGATCGGCAAGCTTCAGTTTGTACTGTTAAAGGGACGCGATCAAGATCAGCAGCGCATAAATCAGAATGATAATGCCGAGCAATGCAAGGCCAGCAAACGCGCCTTTGCGCAGCTTCTTGTAGGTCCTGAAGTATTTTTTCCGCTTCAAGATTGCCGCAGCAATCAACGCGGGAATGGGGAGGATGAAGCCCAAGAAGGAGAACCACTTGCTGCCGGAATCGTGCACCGGCGTATCGAGAATGAAGTTGCTTCCGGTCAGCTTCGGTTCCTCATTCCGTTTCTTTTCCTCATAGGCTGCGAGCTCTTCATCACTCAGAATGGTAATGGACTTCATGCGCTCATTCCGGGCGCGAATCGCCTTATATTCCTCGATTTCCTTCTTGCTGCCCCGGACAAAATGATTATGGCCGATGTCAACAAGCTCCGGCACTTCGTCTCCGTAGTTGTGCATGGAAGGATCATAAGTAAACAGAGCCTTGTGCTTCTCCAGCTGCGGGTCGGGAATGGGGATCGCGGAGATCAAAGAGTGGGTATAGGGATGGAGCGGGAAGTCAAAGAGCTCATCCGTGTCAGCGATTTCCACGATGTCGCCCTTGTAGATGACGCCGATCCGATCTGATACGAAGCGGACAATGGACAAGTCATGCGCGATGAAAAGATAGCTAACCTGGCGTTCCTTCTGGAACTTCTTCATCAGGTTCAGGACCTGTGCACGAATGGAAACATCCAGCGCGGAGATGGGCTCGTCAGCAATGACAAGCTCCGGCTCCATGACCATAGCTCTCGCCAGTCCGATTCTCTGACGCTGACCGCCCGAGAACTCGTGGGGGTAACGGGTCAGGTGCTCCGGCAGAAGACCGACTTCCTCGATCATCGTCTCCACCTTATGCACTCTGTCCGCCTCGTTCTCATAGAGGTGGAAGTTGTAGAGTCCCTCGGAGATGATGTAGTCCACGGTGGCGCGCTCGTTCAGAGAGGCAGCCGGGTCCTGGAACACCATCTGGACGTTTCGGATCACTTCGCGGTCCAGAGAACGGGGAATCTTGCCGGAGATGCGAACGCCCTTATACAGGATCTCACCGTTGGCGCAGGGGTTGACACGGATCACTGCACGACCGACGGTGGTCTTGCCCGAACCAGACTCGCCGACCAGCGAGAAAGTCTCACCCTTGTGAATGTCAAAGCTGGCGTTCTTAACCGCACGGACGGCGTTTTCGCCCTTGCCGAAGGTAATATCGACATTTTTAACTTGGAGGAGGATCTCTCTTCCGTCCTTGTCCAGCGGACCGTGTGCAGGAAGGTGAGACTGTGTCTGTGCCACTTCATTCTTTGCTAATTTTTTCTTTGCCACAACCAGTCCCTCCTTTAAATGTTATACGCAAGCTTCAGCTTGTCATGGATATTTTGAATGATCTCGGGCTTTTCGGTCTTCGGTGCTCTGGGATCCAGCAGCCACGTCTTGGCAAAATGCGTGGGTGTGACCTGGAACATCGGAGGCTCAGCGAGCGTGTCGATCTTCATGCAGTACGGATTGCGGGGTGCAAAGGCATCGCCGATAATTTTATTATACAGAGAAGGCGGGGTGCCGGTGATGGAATATAGCTTTGTATCCCGCTGTGCAAGCTGGGGCAACGAAGAAAGAAGTGCCCAGGTATAGGGGTGTCTCGGATCGTAGAAAACCTCTTCGACCTTGCCAAGCTCGATGACCTGACCGCCATAGAGGACAGCCACACGGTCGGCAATGTTTGCCACGACACCCAGATCGTGCGTAATGAACACGATGGTGTAATTGTATTCCTTCTGCAAATCCTTGAGCAGCTGCAGAATCTGTGCCTGAATCGTGACGTCCAGGGCCGTGGTAGGCTCGTCACAGATCAAAATCTTGGGCTGGCAGGACAGGGCGATGGCGATAACGATACGCTGCCGCATGCCGCCGGAATACTGGAAGGGATAGTCATCGAAGCGCTTCTCAGCATTGGGAATACCGACCTTATACATCATCTCAAGCGCACGGTCGCGGGCCTCCGCCTCTGTGCAGTTCTGGTGCTTGATGATAATGGAGGTAATCTGCTTGCCGATGGTGATTATGGGGTTCAACGAGGTCATGGGATCCTGGAAAACAGTAGCGATCCGATATCCGCGGATCTTGGTCCAGTCCTTCGGATTCTTGATTTTCGCCATGTTGATAACGTTATAGCCGTGAAGCTCGGCAGGCGTCAATCCGTCCTCCCGGAAGGTCTCCTCAGTCAGATAGGCATAGAGAACAATATCACCAAAGGTGTTACTGCGAACGTCCTTGTCGTACAGATCCACACCCATCATCATGGCCTTCTTCGCAGCGTTCAGAAGACTGAACAGGGCTTTCTCGCGGCGTCGGAGGCTGTAGCGGGCCACAGACAGGTAGAACTCCTTGGCAATGGTGTCATTGCGCTTTGAGCACTCTTCAGAAATCTCGCCGTTGGTTTCCGTACTGTGTTTGGCTTTCAGCGTAGCCATCTTCATGTGATAGAAGTCATTGTACTTCTTATCAGCGCGGAGATCAGCCTTTCGCTTACGAAGGATGTTCTCTTTTTCCTTCTCCTTGCACTTAATCTGCGCGTCCAGATCTTTCATCTGCTTGCTAATCTGTTTGAGCTTTTCCTTTTCCTTCTTGGGGTCAAGGGTCTGCTTCAGATTGCCGGCCTCGGTGTGCTGGAACCTCAAATCACGAATGGACTGATCAATCGCAGCCTCTTCTTCCTCAGTCAGCCCCAGCTTCCGCTCACGCTCAGATTTCAAATCCAGCATCTGCTTATAGGTCTCTGCGCCAGGCTCCAGTCTGGAATACTCGTCCAGTCGCTTTTTCAGAGAATTGATCCTGGAAATGGCCGAACTGGACAGCTTCACCTTAGTTACCGCCAGCTCGTCGTCATTGAAGACGACGGAGCCATCGCTGATGAAGCCATTGGAATCCAACATGCCGGCAAACGTCTTGGTGAACACCGATTTACCGGAACCGGACTCGCCCACGATGGCAATGGACTCATTCTCATAAATATCCAGAGAGATATTGCGTATGGCGGTCAGAATACGCCCACGAACGCGGAACTTGACCGAAAGGTTCTTAACGGACAGTAAGACTTTTTTCTCATCCATAGTGCTTCCCTCCTACATATGGGTTCTGGGGTCGGAGGCGTCACCGAGATTCTGACCGGCCACATACAGAATAACAGTCAAAACGGCGGAAACCAGTACCGGACTCCAGAATTCGATTCCCCAACCGGGCGTCAGCATGGAGCTCTGCGCCGCGTTGATCAGACGACCGAGCGACATATCGGAAATGCCCATGCCGATGTAGGAAAGAAATACCTCATAAGAGATATAGGACGGAATGATAATTGCGACCTGCGTCACAATCACAGAGGTCATAAAGGGCAGAATGTTCTTGGTAGCGATTCTTGTAATCGGCGTGCCGAGACAGCGCGAAGCCAGGTTATATTCGCGGTCACGAATGATAATGACCTGAGTACGAATAAAATACGCGATGAACAGCCAGCCCGTCGCAGTTATGGCAAGCACCATGGTCCAGAAACCAGGACTCAGGATCAAAACCAGAACGGCAATCAGCAGCTCCGTAGGAACATTGCCAACGATGTTGACCACCTCGTTCATGATCAGGTCCAGCTTCTTGCTAAAGCCCCAGACGGCACCAAGCAGAACGCCGATGGTTATGTTGATAAGTGCGCAGACCAGCGCCAGCGACAGGGAAATGCGGGCGCCGTTCCAGATTGCATCAAAGGTGGGCTGGCCGGAAGCACCGGAGCCGAGCACCCAGCTGAGGCTGGAACCGAATTTTGCCATGGCATCAGACGGCGACAGGTGCTTGGATGTGGAGTCCATAAGGTTGGCATTTGGATTATAGTCAACCAAAGCAGGATAGACATAGGTAAAGATCAGCACCAGCGCAAGCACAAAGAGGATGAAGATGTTGATCTTCTTATGGAAGAACACGCGAAAAACACTCTTCCAATAGGAATAACGCGGGGCCGTGATTTTCTCCGACTCCAGGTCATTGTGGTCCATACGGCTGAAGAGTTCTTCGTTCGTATAGCCTTCGATGGCAAACAGTTCATTCTTGTTCTCCACGTCTATCACCTCGCTTTCGCTGTGAAGTTGATTCTGGGATCCACCAGAGACATCATAACATCACCCAAAATCATAGAAGTTACGGAAATTGTCGCATAGAACAGGGTTACGCCGACGATAACACCGTTATCGTAGGCCGTAATCGCATTGATCAGAAGACCACCCATGCCGGGAACGGTGTACACACGTTCTGTCATGAACGCGCCGACCATTGCAGCGAGGATAGAGGCGGGAATACCCTGAACGATCGGAATAATTGCGTTTTTCAGCACGTGCTTGGAGAAGATTTCTCCTTCCGAGAGGCCGCCGGAGCGGGCGAACTTCACGTAATCGGAATTCATCTGATCGATCATATACCGACGAAGCCAGCGCAACAGATTCGCAATCTGAGGAAGCGCGAGAGAGACGATCGGGAGGACAAACATCAGCTTATTGGTCGACTCTTTCTCCATATCGAAGATCGTAGGCAGACCGCTCAGAGCGCCGATCGCCTTGAAGATAAGAATATAGCAAAGGGCGGGAACTGCGGTGATGAAAACAATGTAGCAGGTGCCGATTTTATCCGCAAGCTTATCCTTCCTCAGTGACACCCAAATGCCCAAAGGAATCGCAATCAGATACGCGCAAAGCGTGGCAATAATGCCAATCGTGAACGAATAACCCATTCGCGACATATTTTTTCTGACCGTCTCCACATTGGTATAGTTGTCAGTAAACCGTTCCTGATTCACATCGCTTGAACCAAGAGAGCCGGCCACATAGGTCGCGGAATGCAAATCGTCTGCGGAATTCTCGACCAGACCCGTGGGATAAGTAATCAGGGAAGGAACATACCCACCTTGAGAACGGGTCATGGTGGTGAAGACGTCTTTGTCTTTGTTGACGGAGTAAGATTTGCCAAGGCTCAAAGAGAGCATGTTCTGGTGAATGAAGGGAAAGCTGCTGTCACAGTACAGCAGATATTTATGCTTGGTGCCGTTGCCCATGACTGCGGGCGAGAACTTCTTGCCGCCGTAAACCGGATCATACCAGGTAAAGGTGAGCTTGCGCTCCCCGATCTCCTCATCCTCCACGGCATGAATGTTGTCAATTTGAACAAGACCGGAAAAATAGGTCCAAAGACGCTGCAGCAGGGAGCGATTGCGGTAAGCAAACAACTGCTGGGCACCGCCCGGAGCAAGCGTCTTTCGTGCGCCGGCAACAATGGCGTTGAGCCGCTGGACTGTGTAGCCATTTTCCTTGCAATATGCTTCAAACTTTTGAATATACTCGGTGACGATCTCGCTGTCATTCTCCGGCTTGCGTCCGAAGCTGAAAGCAGCCTTTCTCGTCTCCTCGTCGATTTCTCCGTTGTTGGCAAGCATCTGCAGATAATCGGAGTACTGCAGGAAATCTACGTAACCATAGTTCTGCCAGTTGCGGTATTTGTAAACGACCTGTTGATTGTTTGACATCTTAGAAAACTGGGGGTCCGACGCAAAGATCACTTCTCTGTCAAGCCAGGAATAAATCATGATCATTACAATCGCTACCACAAGAAAAATGGAAACCAGGCCGTGCAGGATTCTTCTCAATAAATATTTTTTCATATTTAATCACTCAGCCTATTCTTTGATCGGCACACAGTCGGCGCCGTGCAGCGTCGGCCATGTGCCGCACCGGGGCGATTGTGCCTGGAAAACGCGGTGTATTTCACGGCGTTTTCCGTAAAAACCTGTTGTTGCGCATCGGGGAGAATGAGTTTAGGCCCATTCTCCCCTTCGCGTTACTTATTCAAAGGAGTTTAGATCGTTTTTAGATCGTTTAATGTACAGCGGATTAATACATACCGCAGTTCTTGGCCATACCGCCGGGAGCCGGGGTGATGGTGGTCAGATAAGATTGAGGATCACCGTAGTCGGGGGTCCAGCCGGAGACGTCGGTCATGTCGCCGTTGATCTGATAGCCGAATTCGGGGAAATAGGCCGCATAGTACCAGCCCATAAGATCGACGGCGTCAACCAGCTTGACCTCAACACAGCCGTTGAGGGCGGCCTCGAAGCTCTGCTTCAGAACGTTGGCACGGTTGGCATAGATCTCATTGCTGCTGGCATAGGGGATCTCCAGAACGATGGGATCTTCGGCAGTGATGATGACGCCCTTTCTGGCAAGCTCCTTGATCGCGAGCTCGAGCTCGGACTTGGCATAATCGGGGTTGTACCAGCCGTCGTAGCCGTCGCTGGAGCCCTGACCCAGATCCGCCTCAGGATCCCAAGCCTTGAAGGGAACACCGTCAGCGTCGAGCTGCGCCTGCACGATCTCACCAAAGTTGGTGCCGGCAGCGAAGGTCATGTCGGTGCCGTTGATGGAAACAGTGGCATCCTCGGGCAGGGTAACGAAGTTGCCGGGCACGTAGGAGTTACGCAGGTTGTTGTACTTCAGATCCTCGCCCACGGTCTGCGCATTGTAAGCGCCGCGGTCGAGAGAGGAAGCCAGAGCACGACGGAAGTGCAGATTCTTCATCGCAATGCCGGTGCGGGTGGCGTCGTACATGGTCTCCGCGGAGACAGCGACGGAAGCGTCGTTGAAGTTGGCGAAGGCCTTTCTGTTGATGTTGAAGAAGTTCATGAAGGAGGAGGCGTTAGTGTCGGAGACATAGGCATACTTGTCAAACAGGCCGTCCTTCTTGCAGGATTCAACAGAGTTGGTGTTCAGAGCGGCGCTGTCGATGGTACCGGCCTTGGCGTCGTTGTAAGCCTTCAGCTTGTCGGTGCCATCGTTGTACAGCCAGGTAATGTTCTTGATGGTGATGCCATCCTTGTTCCAGTACATGGGGTTGGCCTGGAAAACAATGGTGTTGGCCTCGGTGGCGTTGGTGACCAGGTAGGGTCCGCAGTAGGCAATGTGGTCGGGATCGGAGCCATACTTGAAGTTGGGGTCCTCAGCGTCATACTCGGCGCCGAACTTGCCGCCCTGAGCGGTGTAGTAGCTGCGGCACAGGGGAGCGAAGATGCTGTAGCCCAGCATGGTGGTAAAGTAGGGAACCGACTCAGCCAGGGTGATCTCGAGGGTGTAATCATCAACGGCCTTGATGCCGACCTCGGCGAAATCGGTGATCTCGCCTTCGAGGTAAGCCTGTGCGTTCAGAACCTTGGCGCCGTCATTGGCAGCCAGACTCTCCACGCCGCCCTGGGCGTCGAGCAGGTGCTGCATGCCGGCAACGAAGTCGTCGGCGGTGAGGGTGCCGACCTGGCGACCCTGAGAGTCGACCCAGGCAACGCCTTCGCGGAGCTTGAAGGTGTAGACCGTGCCGTCTTCGGAGACGGTGTACCCGGTGGCCAGAGCGGGCTGCAGCTCGTTCTCCATGTCGTACTCATACAGGTTGTCATAGGTGTTGACAATGGCCTGGAAGTCGGCGGCACGGTAGGTGTTCTGAACGTCCCAGGTCTGCGGATCGCTGACGTAACCCATGGTCAGGGTGTCCTTCAGCTGATAGCCGTTCTCGGTCAGGAAGGAGCGGACCCACTCTTCGAAGGTGCCGGTGCCCTTGAGCTCTGCCCACTTGACCTTGATCTGGTCGCGGATTTCAGTGGTGATGAAATCGGTGGTGACCACGGAGTTGTGATAACGCACATTGTCGGTGCCCCAGGGTTTGGTGGTGCTAGTTCTGGGAGCAATGCGGGAGATGGCGTAGTTGCCGCCCTGGGTGGTGGTGGGGATCATGATGCCGGAAGCCAGCAGCTTGGCCTCGGCAACAGCCTCCAGAGCGAACCGCTGGGCCAGGTTGTCGGCAGCCAGGGCAGCCTGCAGGTTCTCGTAGTACTCGCCGAGGGTCTCTTCAAAGAGAGCGTCGGACTCGTCGTACCAGTTCTCGGCATTGAACTCGAACGCGTCCTTCGCAAGACGGTCGTCGGGCTCGATGGGAGGAGCGGCAGGCTCAGTGGACTCGGTGGTGGTTGCTTCGGTGTCGGTGTTCTGATTGGTGGTGCCGGTCGCACCGGGCTGGGTGGTGTTCTTGCTCTCATCGGTCTCGGCGTCCTGGCAGCCGACAAACATAGCGGCGACCATGGCAACAACCAGCACGAGCGCAAGAAGCTTCTTGAGGTTCTTCATGAATCTTTCCTCCTAAAAAATTTTATATTTACAGACACGGTGAATCCGCGCCGTAAATATCCAAAATACCGCTTCTCAGAGCGGTCTTTTTCACAGACCGATCATTTCACCCGTCGGGCTGAATGAAGGGTCGTTTGCACGGTATTCAGCGACGAACCGCTTTTCTCTCATAACTATTCGCTATCTTACCACATATTTTTATTATTTTCAATTCCGAATTTGTTGTTTGGGGGGAATTCCGGGTATTTGCCCTTGTGAATTTGCTTTTTTTGATTCTATTCTTTTCGTACTATAGCATATTCTACTTAAATATGCAATCAGGAATTAACACTTTTTTCACATTTTACATTATTTGGTAGGTTTTCATAAGTGCTTTTGGCTCTTTTGCAAGGTTTTTCGCCGGATTTTCACTCCGGAAAAGACAATTCCAGCATTTTTATAGATTTATACAAATATTCTTTAAATAAATACCGTTATTCCTTCGGCATTTTCCCCAATACTATTCAGTTTTCATGTCTGTTTCGTATAAAAGCAAACGTTCGAAACGGCTACAAATTCCGGAACACCTCTCCCAGCTTTTCGTGGAGGACCAGGTCGGCCTCCTGATCGTAGGGCGTCCGGTCCCGATTGATCAGAACGAGGCGGCTGCCCCGGTAGTATCGGATCATGCCGGCGGCCGGCCAGACCGTCAGAGAGGTCCCCGCCACAATCAACAGATCCGCCCCGGAGATGGCCTGTGCGGCACGGTACATCACGTCCTGATCCAGGCTCTCCTCATAGAGCACCACGTCGGGCTTGATGATTCCTCCGCAGTCGCAGCGGGGAACGCCGGGGCTGTTCTTGACAAACTCAGCGCTGTAGGACCTGTGGCAGCGAACGCAGTAGTTGCGCAAAACGGAGCCGTGGAGCTCAAGGACGTTTCTGCTCCCCGCCTTCTGGTGCAGGCCGTCAATGTTCTGTGTGACAACGGCGGTCAGCTTACCCTCCCGTTCCCAGCGGGCGAGGACCTTGTGCGTCACATTGGGCTCGAAGCCCAGGGGCAGCATCTTCTCTTTATAAAACTCGAAAAACTCCTCCGGCCGCTGCTCAAAAAAGCTATTGGAGATGATCGTCTCGGGGGGATATTTGAATTTCTGGTTGTACAGGCCGTCCACACTCCGGAAGTCCGGGATACCGCTTTCGGTGGAAACCCCGGCGCCGCCAAAGAAGACGATGCGCCGAGCCTCATCGACCCAGGTTTTCAGCGTATCGAGTTTGGAATTCACTGTCTTCGTCCTCCAATTCTTTGATAAACTTCTTTTCGGCCTTCGTCTTTTCGGGAAGACGGAGCCTGGCGAAGAGGTCCGGACGGCGGTGCATGGTGCGGAGGATGGACTGCTTCCGCCGCCAGCGCGCCACTTTTTCATGGTTGCCTGAGGTCAGAACCTCCGGCACGGGACGGCCGTGCCAGACTGCAGGGCGGCTGTACTGGGGGTACTCCAGGAGCCCCGACCAATGGCTCTCTTCCTCGAAACAGGCGGGATCCGAGAGGACACCGGGCAAAAGACGGCAGACTGCATCGGCAACAGCCATGGCGGCGATCTCGCCGCCGGTCAGCACAAAGTCGCCCAGGGAGAGCTCCTCGTCCACGCACTCGTCGATGAAGCGCTGATCCACGCCCTCATAGTGGCCACAGACCAGAATCAGGTTCTCATACGCCCCCGCCAGGCGGCGGGCATGGGTCTGGTCAAAGACAGCGCCGCAGGGAGACATATATATGGTATGCGGACGGACGCCGGTTTCTTCACAGATATGAGCCCAGCAGCGGTAGAGCGGATCCGCCTGCATGACGGCCCCGTGGCCGCCGCCGTAGGGATAGTCGTCCACCTGGTTCTGTTTGTTGGTGGTATAGTCCCGGATCTGGTGGGTGCAGATGGTGACGAAGCCACGCTCCTGGGCCCGTCCGATGATGGATTCAGAGAGCACGTCGCCCACAGTATCGGGAAAGAGGGTCATAATGTCAATCCGCATCAGTCCGCATCCCTTCGATCAGATTCACCTCCACCCGGCCCAGAGAAAGGTCCAGCGCCGGGACGAAGGCCCGGACGTGGGGGATCATGTATTCATGCTCGCCCTTGACGATCCAGACGTCGGATGACGGCATGGAAAGAATCTCCCGGATCGTACCGATTTCCACGCCGTCGGCAAAAACCGGAAGGCCGATCAGGTCCGCGTGGAAAACGGTCCCGGCCGGGATGCAGGGATCGTCCCGGGCAATGGAAATCACCCGATCGCGCAGGGCAGCCGCGTCCTCCACGGTGTCAACGCCCTGGATTTTCAAGAGGACGCAGGTCTTCTGCACGCGGGAGAATTCCACGGAAAGCGGGCTCGCATCAGAAAGATAGAAGGTCTTGAATTTTAACAGAAACTCCGGGCTGTCTGCCCAGGGCAGGACCTTGACCTCGCCCTTGATCCCGTGGGTGGAAACAATCTTCCCGGCTTCCAAATATCGGTTGTTCATGTTGGTTTCCTCCTTTGCGCGTAACCATTCAGTAATTCCCGTCATTTCGAACGAAGTGAGAAATCCGTCCTCTCTTGCGGGGAAATTGCAAATTGTTTGCAGATCAACCGTCTTGAAATGACGGGCTGCTGAACAGGAATCCATGCGTGCGGCATTTGACCGCTGTGGGGAGGACGGGTCCTTCGGCTTCGCTCAGGACGACAAAGCCGTACGCGGAACGGCTCCCTTCGCTTGCAGCATTTGGCTGCTGCGGGGAAGACGGGTCCTTCGGCTTCGCTCAGGACGACAAAGCCGTACGCGGAACGGCTCCCT
>CALYTU010000014.1 GCA_945487445.1 uncultured Clostridia bacterium
ATTTCTCGGCGATGAATCGCCTCGAAATGACAGGATACTGAACAGATACCTGTTTTTTAATTTCGGTCAAGAAAGAGGCTCCAGCGGTGAGATCGGACGGCATAGCGGAGCTTCATCAGCGCCTCCTGCTCCTCCATCCTGGTCTGACAGGTATATTCGTAGGCCTCCACTGTCACATACTTGATCTCGCGGCAGGCCAGGACCTCCAGCACCTGCACGCGCCGTATTGTCTGGTCCCGATCCGCAAAGCGAAAGCGCAGCGGCCGAAGGCTCCCGTCCGCATTGCAAACGGATATCATATCCACATTGGTGCTGAATTCCATGGTTTCACCTCCCGCTCATATCATATCAAACATTCGTTCGATTGTCAAGAGAGCATGTTATATTCCAGTTTTTCCCTTATTGTCAACTTCTATTTCCTTTAAAGTTGACATTCAAGGTTTTCCGCGATATGATAGGCTCCGAAAAGACACGAAAGGACCTGAATTCCGTGACGCACGACAAGCTCCTGCGGCTGACGACCTGCGCGGTTTTCGCCGCCATTCTCTGCCTCTGCTCCCCCATTGTGATCCCGCTGGCAGGACCGGTCCCCTTTGCCCTGCAAATCTTCGGTGTGATGCTCTGCGGTGTAACGCTGGACTGGGCAACGGCCCAGCTTTCGGTTTTGGTGTATCTGCTGATTGGCCTGTTTCTGCCACTGTTCTCTGGAGGCAACACGGGCATGACCGCCGTTTTCGGTCCCACGGGCGGCTATATCTGGTCCTATCTTCTGATGGTTCCGGTGATCCGCGCCCTGAGTTCCATCCCCGTCAGCAACCGTTGGCTGACGTACACGCTGGCCTTTGCGGGCTGCGTGTTGGCCATTGTCCTGTGTTATCTTTGTGGGACAACCCAGTTCTCCCTGATAACGGAACGCGGTTTTTTCGACTCTCTGGCCATCTGCGCGGTTCCCTTTGTGGGGTTCGATCTCATCAAGGCCGCGTTCGCCGCAATTTTGGGCGTGGAGCTGGCTCACATACTTGCCAGGCTACGGCCTGTCAACGAAAAAAACAGAAGGTGCTCACGGAAACCCCGATTCCGGTGATCGGGCGAACGCGGCAAGCACGCCGTAGGGCGGCCATCCCCTGGTCGTCGGCCACGCTGACAGTTTGTCCATCGGCTTTTCAAAAGAAAAACCCTCCAGTTTGCAAGATCGTTTTCCGGAAACCCGGCAACCATCGCGGCGGCCTGAGGTCAGGCCGCTCTACACATGGAAAGCGGAAAAAAGCAGATTACCAGGACCCTGAATTACATTTTCTCCGGTTGACAGCCCCGCAGCGCCGCGATACAATAGGGGCAGGAAGCAAAAAAGAGGTGTATTTATGAAAACGCTGCTCCATGTCTGCTGTGCGCCATGCGCCAATATGTGCATTGACAATCTCCGGCAGGACGGCCAGGACTTGACCGCCTTCTGGTACAATCCCAACATCCACCCTTTCACAGAATACCGCTCCCGCCGCAACTGTTTGCGCGATTATGCGGCCTCCATAGCCCTGCCCCTGGTGGAACAGGATGAATACGGGCTGCGGCCCTTCATTCGAACCGTAGCAGAGGACATCGACGGCCGCTGCGTGAAGTGCTACGAGATGCGGCTCTTTGCGGCCGCCGACTACGCCGCCCAAAACGGCTTCGACAGCTTTACCTCCAGCCTTTTTATCTCCCCCTATCAAAACCATGCGCTTCTCAAGGAGGTGGCCGAACGGGCTGCCGATGAATTCCATGTTCGATTCCAATATCGGGACTTCCGTTCCCTGTTCCGGCAGGGCCAGGAGCGGGCAAGAGATCTGGGATTCTACATACAGAAATACTGCGGATGTGTCTTCTCAGAGCAGGAGCGGTATTTGAAGCCGTCAAAGATTCTTCGATAAGCGGATTGTCCTTCCCGGAACCGGTATTTTCGGAGGCTGCGCCACCGGTACGGCGCAACATTTATCATAAGGAGCAAACACCATGCCCTTTTTCTTTCTTCGAGCCGATATCACGACCTTAGATTGTGACTGCATTGTGAATGCCGCAAATTCCAGCCTGCTGGGCGGCGGAGGCGTAGACGGTGCCATCCACCGTGCAGCCGGTCCCGCGCTGCGCGACTACTGCGCCGGGCTGGGCGGCTGTGCCACAGGCGAGGCCAAGCTGAGCCCCGGCTTCGCCCTGCCCGCGAAATGGATCATCCACACCGTCGGTCCCATTTGGCGCGGCGGGTCTCATAACGAAGAAGATTTGCTGGCCGCCTGCTACCGCAATTCTCTTGCACTGGCGCTCGCCCAGGGCTGCCAGAGCGTGGCCTTTCCCCTGATCTCTGCCGGTGCCTACGGCTACCCGCGGGATCAAGCCCTGGCCGTGGCGGTCCGGGAGATCCGGGCCTTTCTTCTTTCTCATGAGCTGGAGATCACATTGGTCATTTTCGACAAAAGCAGCTTTCACCTCCCCGACAGTCTATTACGAGACGTAACTGCTTTTCTCGACCGCTGTATGCCTGCACCGGCCTCCATGGAAGGCCGGAATACCGCCGTTTTCAAACTCCGGAAGTCTGCCAAGCGGAGAATGGATCTGTTTCCCCGTCCCGCGGAACGCGAGCAGGCTCCGGCCACCATGCCGCCGCCCGTCCCCTCTGCGGCTTTCCCGCTTTGCGCCGAATCCAGCCTGGACGAACGTCTGCGCTGTCTGGACGAGAGCTTCTCGCAAATGCTCCTGCGGAAGATTGATGAGAAGGGATTCACCGACGTGGCCTGCTACAAGCGCGCAAACGTGGACAGAAAGCTCTTTTCTAAAATCCGCTCCGATCCGGCCTACCATCCCTCGAAGCCCACGGCCATCGCCTTTGCAATCGCGCTGGAGCTTTCCCTTGACGAGGCCCGGGAGCTGCTGATGAAGGCGGGCTTCGCCCTGTCACACAGCAACAAGTTCGACATTATCATTGAATATTTTATCTCCAACGGAAACTACGACATCTTCCAAATCAACGAGACTCTGTTCGCCTTCGATCAGGTCCTGCTCGGATAAATGTCGCTTTGCGGGCGACCAACCCCTCCCCTCCATGTGGTATCATGTGACCGTAAGTAAGCGGAACACACTTTCATCACATGGAGGGTTTTATCATGAAAAATGGACAGATTCAGAACGCCAACAATCTCACTGAGCTGATCTTCATTCTGGACCGCAGCGGCTCCATGGCGGGGCTGGAGAGCGACACAATCGGAGGCTTCAACGCCATGCTGGCCAAGCAGAAGAAACAGGAGGGTCAGTGTCTCGTCTCCACAGTGCTTTTTGCCAACGAATCACAGGTCATCCATGACCGCGTTCGGCTGGAGGATGTGCAGCCTATGACAGAGGCAGACTATACCGTAGGGGGCTGCACCGCCCTGATCGACGCCATTGGCGACGCAATTTGCCACATTGCCAGCATCCACAAGTACGCCAGAGCGGAGGATGTCCCCGCCCACACGGTCTTTGTCATCACCACTGACGGCATGGAGAATGCCAGCAGCAGGCACACAGCCGACGAGGTCCGCCGGAAGATCGCGCGCCAGAAGGAGGAGAACAGGTGGGAGTTCCTGTTCATCGGCGCGAACATCGACGCCGTGCAGACTGCGGGCCGCTTTGGCATTGAACCGGATCGGGCGGTCAACTACCATGCTGACCGAAAGGGGACGCACGTGCTCTATGAATGTGTCAGCAAGGCTGTGGGCAGCATTCGAAACAACAAGCCCATGTCGCGCGCCTGGTCCAAGGAGATCGCAGAGGATTATGAGGCACGGAAATAACAGCGTCCATCAGCTCTCTGTAAACAGCTCCCGGCAGAGAAGCTCTGTTTCCCGCGTCACACCGGCAAAGTCCACCGCGGGACGATAGAGCTCCTCGATCAGGTCATGATGCGCCTTGGCCTGCCGCAGCCAGCCCACGGCCTCGTCCAGCAGTCGGTGCTCCATGGCCTCCAGCTCCTCCATTCCGGCGGCGGCAGCGTCGGGAAGCCCCTCTTCCAGGGCGGCGTCCAGGTCCAGCCGCAGCATGGCCTGCCGCGGTCCGGGAAAAGCCGGGTGGACCCGAAGCCAGCTCATTGCCCGCCTGGGCAGAAGGACTCCAGCCACCGTGTCCGGGTCCAGGGGGTCCATCGCAAGAATCACGTCCTCTCCCGCCGCTCGCCAGTGATCGGCCAGGGTCCGCAGCAGGCCGCCGCCCGCGCCGTGACCGTCCTGAATCGCCCAGACGCGCCCCTCCCCCGGCGACAGGGAGAGCAGGCCCTTCGGCGTCACCCCGCTCAAGTACAGTCGCCGCTCACGTCCAGGCGTCCCGCCCTGGGGCAGCTTTCCGTCCAGAAGCTGCTCCAGGGCTTCCTCCGTAACGGCGCGAATCCGATCCCGGCCCAGAAGCTGGCGCCGCGCTCTGGAAAGAGCTGCTGCAGCCCGGAGGCAGCCATAGGCCGGACCGTAGCAGGCGGCGTTTGCTGCCTTGGCCGCCCGGATGGCCGGAAGAAGAGGGCGAAGCTCGCCCTCACGATAGTAACGGCCAAGATTTAAGTAGTTGGCTCCGCAGCCGCATAGGTTCGGCTCCACCACATGCGGCGCCGTCCCGTCCACAAGCGCAAGGCCCAGCTCCGGGATCACCACACCGTCCAAAGAATCCGGATCCGAAGAGCAGAGGATTCGCTCCACCCCCCAGCCATACTCCTCAGCCCGCGCGGCCAAGGTCTTCATCAGCGTGGATTTCCCACAGCCCGAACCGCCCTTCACAATCAGCAGACGCCGGATACGGGGGTCCGATTGCAGGCTGGCATATTCCGAACGGAAGCCCTCCGGCGTATTGGCCCCAAGAAAATAGGTTTCTGTCAAGCAGATCACACTCCTTCCCTTTATTATATACGGCGACCGGAGCCGGGGTTCTTATCCTGTTCCTTGTGTCGAATCGTGATCGCCGCGGTCAAAGACCTGCCGCCCTTCTCCGCGTTTTGGTTCCGTTTCAGCAATGAATTTGTGGCCGGCCAGAAAAACTCGACAAACATTTCCATATCTCTATCTCAACGGCGCGCGCCAGAGCTGCTACCGGCTGATTCGGTACGAGAACTGCTATACTTTATCAACGATGGCCATAAGTACGCCAAGAATAAGCGCATTAATTTGAGCGCAAGGTTCATCGGCGACGAGCCGCTCACGCCGGGCTACTACTACTTCGGCGCTGAAGGCAAGATGGTTGTCGATTGACCGATAATTTGCGCGGGTCCCGCGGACAGCCTGACAGGACAACGCAATCCAATCAAGATAAGAAAAGGTTATCACAAAGGACCCGCAAATAAGAATGGCTCTCAAGCTTCACAAGGGCTTGGGAGCCATTCTTATTTTTAACACAGGTAACTGTTCAGCCCATGCCGCAGGGCGGACTAACCCCAGGCCGCCGACACGGTGGCACGGATCGCGCGGCCAGCGGTCTGCCCGCCCTACGAAAAACCGGACAGTTTTCGCATGGCCTGACTGTTACACGCGGTTGTGTCTGTTTCCTCACATATGGCCAGAACCGTTTCCTCACATACAGCTGGAAAATCCTTGCTATTTTTGAGAACCCGTGGTATAATACTTTGAAAAGTGAAAAACTGATACGAGGTGCTTCCTATGGAACCGAAAAAAGTCATGCTATCCGGCATCAAACCCAGCGGCGATCTGACTCTTGGCAGCTATCTTGGCGCAATCCGCAACTGGAAGGACCGGGCGGTTGAGTTTGACTGCTATTACTTCATGGCGGACCTGCATGCCATCACCGTGCGTCAGAACCCCGCCGATCTCCGTCGCCGGACCATGGAGCAGCTGGCGCAGTACATTGCCTGCGGCCTGGACCCGGAGCAGAACACCCTCTTCATCCAAAGTCACGTCCACCAGCATGCGGAGCTGGGCTGGGTGCTCAACTGCTACGCCATGTTCGGCGAGCTCTCCCGAATGACACAGTTCAAGGACAAGAGCGCCAAGAATGCTGACAACATCAACGGCGGCCTGTTCACCTATCCCGCCCTGATGGCCGCGGATATTCTCCTCTATCAGCCGGATTTCATCCCCGTGGGCGAGGATCAGAAGCAGCATGTGGAGCTCACCCGTGATATCGCGGTCCGGTTCAACCACCTCTACGGTGATACCTTCAAACTTCCGGAGCCCTATATTCCCAAGGTTGGTGCGCGGATCATGAGTCTTGCAAATCCCCAAGCCAAAATGTCCAAATCCGAGAATGACGATCCGGGCCGCGTAACGCTGATGGACCCCCCGGACGTAATCATGCGGCAGTTCAAACGGGCCATTACCGACTGCGACGCCTGCGTTCGCTATGACCCGGAAAACAAGAAGGGCATTTCCAACCTCATGACCATCTTCGCTGCCTGCACGGGAAAGACCTTCCCGGAAATCGAAAAGGCGTTCGATGGACGCGGCTACGGCGAATTCAAGACCGCCGTGGGCGAGGCCGTGACGGCAACCCTCACCCCGATTCGCGAGGAAGCGACGCGGCTCATGAAGGACAAGGCCTATTTGGAATCCGTCTGCAAGAACGGGGCGGAGAAAGCCGGTTACATCGCCAACAAGACCCTGCGCAAGGTCTACAAAAAAGTGGGCTTTGTGGCAAAGGTGAACTAAAATCAAGCAGGCAGGGGTTGGTGTCTGTTAGAAGCCGACAAGCTCCATGCCGGATGAAGGACGGAACCGGCGGAACAGAGTTCCGCTCCCCTTCCAGGACAGAAAAGAGACCATTATGATATTAGATGTTAATTTCCTGTTTCGAGTCGGCGCAGCTCTGCTGGTGGCGGGGCTGCTCTCCCTGCTCACCACGCCGCTGGTCAAGCATCTGGCCATGAAGGTTGGCGCAATGGATATTCCGAAGGACAACCGAAGAATGCACACCATCCCCATCCCCAGGATGGGCGGGCTTGCCATTTTCATTGGCTTTTTACTCTCCACGCTGGTCTTCTCCCGTCAGATCGACCAGGGCTTGAAGTCTATACTTTTGGGCGCCATCGTAATCGTGATCCTCGGCGTCTTTGATGATAAGTACACCCTGCCAGCCAGGCTGAAGCTGGTGATTCAGTTCGTGGCCGCGGCGATCGTGGTCTTCTACGGCGAGCTGCGGATTGACCGACTGACCAACCCATTCGGCTCCAGCCTCTACTCTTACTGGGACTTCGGCGTTCTATCTTACCCCATCACAATTCTCTGGATCATCGCCATCACTAACGCCGTCAACTTTATTGATGGTCTGGACGGACTGGCCTGCGGCGTCAGTTGCATCTCATCCGTCAATCTGCTGGTAATTGCACTGTTGGTCTCCGACGCGGAGGTATCCATCCTCATGGCTGCCCTGACCGGCGCCTGTCTGGGCTTCGTCCCCTATAACTTCAACCCTGCCAAGATCTTCATGGGTGACACGGGCTCTACGTTCTTGGGCTTCATGCTCGCCACTGTGTCGATTCAGGGGCTCTTCAAGGCGTATACGGCAATTTCCTTCATTGTTCCCTTCCTGTTGCTGGGACTTCCGATCTTTGACATCTGCTTCGCTGTGATCCGCCGTTTGGCAACGGGACACAGCCCCATGGAGGCCGACCGCGGCCACTTCCACCATCGACTGATCGACATGGGCTTCAGCCAAAAGCAGTCCGTTGCCATCGCTTATGTGCTCACCGGCATCCTGGGTCTGGCGGCAGTGCTTCTGACCCTCTCCGGCGCGATGAAAGCCTTGCTTCTGCTGGGTGCTTTCCTCGTCGTTGGCGCCATCGGCATGCGGATCATCATGGGCGCAACGCCCAGGTCTAATTTCTGGCACCACGTCAAGCACGGCGTGCCGCCCGTCACATCCAAGCCCGCGCCCGAACAGGAACCGGAAGCGCCAGTTGCCTGCCCGTCCGACGCGCCCGCGCAACCCACGGACGATCAGAGCACACAGACGGTCGACACCCCCCCCTCAAAACAGGAGGAATTCCATGAATAAACTCCGAATACTCTCCGTCTTCGGCACACGACCCGAGGCCGTCAAAATGGCCCCGCTGGTCAAGCACCTGGCTGCTCTGCCAGAGTTTGAAAGTCTCTGCTGTCTCACCGGGCAGCATCGTGAAATGCTGGACTCTGTCATGGAGATTTTTCAGCTCAAGGCCGACTATGACCTCAACATCATGCAGGCGCGCCAAACCCTCTCATCCATCACAAGCCGCACCCTGCTGGGCATGGATGAGGTCATCGAACAGGCAAGGCCGGACCTGATCCTGGTCCACGGGGACACCTCAACTACCTTTGCCGGGGCTTTGGCCTCCTTCTACCACAAGGTCCCCGTCGGCCACGTAGAAGCCGGTCTCCGCACCTGGGACAAATACGCTCCTTTCCCCGAGGAGATGAACCGGACCCTTGTGAGCAGCATCGCGGCACTCCACTTCTGCCCCACTGTCAACAACCTGCACAATCTGGAGCGCGAAGCCGTGTCCGGCTCCAAGCTGATTACGGGCAATACTGTGATCGACGCCATGAAAACCACCGTACGCCCGAGCTTCGTTTTCTCCGTTCCGGAGCTCAATGGGCTGGACTATTGCAACCGCCGTGTCATCACTGTCACCTGTCATCGCCGGGAGAACTACGGCGAGCCCATGCGGCAGATCATGGAAGCCATCCGGGATCTGGCGACGGCACACCCGGAAATTGAGGTGGTTTATCCAGTCCATCTGAGCCCAGTGGTCCGGGAATGCGCCTTCGGCATCCTCAAGGATGTCCCCCGTGTTCATTTGATTGACCCCATTGACGTAGAAAATATGCACAACCTCATCGCACGCTGCTACTTCGTCATGACGGACTCCGGTGGTTTGCAGGAGGAAGCGCCCGCCCTGGGCAAGCCCGTTTTGGTGCTGCGCCGGGAGACCGAACGCCCGGAGGCTGTCGCTGCCGGGACAGTCAAGCTTGCAGGGGTGGAGAAGCACGACATTTTGAACCTGGCCGAAACGCTCCTGACTGAGAGACGAGAATACGACACCATGGCCCACGCAGTTAACCCCTATGGCGACGGTCACGCTTGCGAGCGAATTGCCCAAGCCATTCTCTGGCACTTTGGCCGTATCGCTGACAAGCCTGCCGATTTCGGCACGGCAACATAGTTCTGTCCCTGGTGCGAATTCCCAGCAATGCCCGGTTGATTAGGCTGAGTGTCAAGAAACGCCGGCGAATCCTCTCTCAATTCCTTTTCCAAGCGTAAATATCGCAAG
The DNA here is from genome assembly GCA_945487445.1 of uncultured Clostridia bacterium. GTDB lineage: Bacteria > Bacillota > Clostridia > Oscillospirales > Oscillospiraceae > JAFRPC01. The sequence goes on from CALYTU010000014.1 coordinate 9,245, forward strand.
CCTGGCAAGCACGACAACGATCTATGGCACAAATCTGACCGTAATAATACGAAACTGTTCTATTGAATCATCACATCAAACAGCACCCGCCGTCATCGGCGGGTGCTGTCATTACAGCAGCAAATAGAGCGCGGCCGCGATCATCAGCTCAAGCTTTTCGGCCCCATCCTGCTTCATAGAAAGCAAAAGCACCGCCAGAACCAGGAGATCCTCCGTCTCCAGACCACGGGGCAGGAAGCGGCCAATCAGTCCCTCCGGGCCGAATATGCCGCCAAAGCCGGGCGGCATGCCCATTGGCCGACCCATGAATGGACTGGGTGCGGGATGCGGCGGCGGAAACGGTCCGTTCTGGGTGCCGTGGGGACGCTGATTGGGCGGTGGAAACGGTCCGTTTTGGGAAACGTTCGGGCGCTGATTGGGCGGCGGAAACGGTCCGTTCTGGGGGACGTTCGGGCGCTGATTGGGCGTCGGAAACGGTCTGTTCTGGAGAACGTTCGGACGCTGATTGGGCGTCGGAAACGGTCTGTTCTGGAGAACGTTCGGACGCTGATTAGGCGGCGGAAACGGTCCGTTCTGGGGAACGTACGGGCGCTGATTGGGCACCCTCGGCGGCGGCCCCGGGCCGCCGGGGAACTGGGGCGGTCTACTTGAGGACGACGCCTCAGAAAACTCCGGATTTGCCTCGCTGCCGGACTGAGACGGCAGGGGCGCAGACGGGTCATTGGGCTGATGCGGCCCGTCCGGAACCCACTGGCGGTCAAAACCGCCGCTTTCGTTCGGCGTATAACGGCTATACATGCCCGTCTCCTCGGTTTTTCAGAAACAGCCCCGCCAGACGGGAGAGCTTCGCCGCCCGGAGTGCCCGATCCACACGGTGCTGTCCGTCTGGGGAAAGCGTGGGGCGCAGGGCGTTGAGGACCCTGTCCTCGCTCCCGCTCATTGCGGCCAGTTGGCCCATCAGCCTGCCCAGGTCCAGCCCCATTCCTCCCCCGTCATTTTGAGGCTTCCACGCCGGGGATTCCGTCTGTCGATCGGCTGCGGAACCGCTTTCTCCCCCGGTCTGGGGAGGAACGTCGGGCGGCTTCAGGCCCAGAGACTCCGCCAGGGAGGCCACGCGAGCCATTTGCTCCGGGTCGGAGAGGATGCTCTGCAAGGTGCTCTGCAGATCCTCCATGTCACAGCCGCTCCTCCAGCTGATTCGTCAGCTTTTCCGCCTCCGTTCCCTCCAGAAGCGGGGAAAGCGCCGCTTTGAACTGCTCCACATTCCCCTTCTTCATAGCCTGGACTGCCGCCTGCAGGCCAGCTCCGCCGTCCGCCTGAAGGACCCGAAGCAGCGCCTGCCCCTCCGGGCTGGAGAGAAGACGACGTACTGCCTCGGGATCTGGCGCAGAATTAGATTTTTTTTGTGACGCTCCAACCATTTCCTTGCCTCCTGAGAAATAATCTGATATAATAGAATATGCAAACGGAAAGGAAATGGTGCAGCAATGAAGATCATTGTTTTTTCTGATTCTCACCGGGAGCTGGACGGGATGCGCCAGGTGATTGACCGCGAAAAGCCAAACTATGTCTTTCACCTGGGAGATCACGACAGCGACGCCGAACAGATCAGTCAGGCCTACCCTGCCCTGCCCGTAGCAATGGTCCGGGGCAACTGTGACGGCTGGAGCGACACACCCACGACCCTGAGCTTTATCCTGGGCAGCCTGCGTTTCTTCCTCTGCCACGGCCACACCTACGGCGTCAAGGGCGGCTGTCTGCGGGTGGTGTATGCCGCCCGGGAGCAAAACGCCGACGTGCTTCTCTTCGGCCACACCCATGAGGCCTATTACGAATGTATGGACAGTGTCCAGGGCGGGAAGCTCCACATTCTGAACCCCGGCTCCTGCGGCTGCGGCTATCGCCCCAGCTATGGCAGAATTATCCTGGAAGATGGCCGGATCACGGAAATGGGCTGTCATTCCATTTCATGAATCGCGCAAAGCACTATTACATAAAATGAGGGATACAACATGATCATCGCCATAGACATCGGCAACAGCAATATTGTTCTAGGCTGTCTGGAAAACGGCAGCATCTGCTTCGAGGCCCGGATGGCCACTGACCGGATCAAGACCGCGGATCAATACTGCGCTGAGCTGAAGACCATGCTCGGCCTGTTTGACGTTGACCCCGCAAACGTGGAGGGCAGCATCGTCTCCTCCGTGGTGCCGCTGGTGCAGCAGGTCATCGTCCAAGCTCTGGAGCGACTGACAGGCAAGCCCTGCCTGACCGTTGGCCCCGGCCTCAAAACCGGTCTGAACATCAAGATTGACAATCCGGCTCAGGCAGGCAGCGACCTGATCGTGGGCGCCGTGGCAGCCATTGACGCCTATGGCGCGCCGCTTTGCGTCATCGACCTGGGGACGGCCACCACCATCTCAGTCATTGACCGGGATAAGGTATTCCGGGGCGGCTCCATTGCCCCGGGCGTCATGCTCTCGCTCAACGCCCTTTCCAGCGGCACGGCCCAGCTTCCCGCTATCAGCCTGGAACAGCCCAGAAAGGTCGTCGGCACCAACACGGTTGACTCCATGCGCAGCGGCCTGCTGCTGGGCTCGGCCGCCATGCTCGACGGCATGCTCGAGCGGATTGAGGACGAGCTGGGCTATTCCACGCGGGTGATCGCCACCGGCGGCCTCGCGAAGTTCATCGTCCCACTTTGCAAACGAAAAATGGAAATTGACGATCATCTCCTGCTGCGCGGCCTGGATCTGCTTTACAGAAGAAATATAAGGCCCTAAGCGACACACAGCACCATCACGGCGCAAAGGATGAAGCAGACACCAAGGCCGATGGTAGTCACCCCCTCCAGAACAGTGTTTAAAATCATCTTTCTGCGGCGGATACGCCTTCTGGCTGTTCGAGAACAGGCCGCCGGTAATGCCTTTCTTCTGACCGTCATGGTGTTTGTCATGGAATTATCCTCCGTTCTGTTTTGTTTTCGATTGGATTCTACCATTTTATCGGTCCTATATACGGGACAGAAAGGAGTTTTTATGAAGGATTTTTATTTTCCTGCGCGAAAGGACGCCCGCATCCATTGCTGTCAGTGGATCCCCGAAGGCAGGCCCCGAGGCGTTATACAGATCGTTCACGGCATCGCCGAATATGCCGCCCGATACGACGCGCTGGCTAAGGTTTTCACGGAATACGGCTATGTGGTCGTCGCGGAGGACCACATGGGCCACGGAAAATCCATCTCTATTCAGATCCCAAAGGGCTGCTTTGCCGACGGTTGGATGGCCGCCGTCTCCGATACCTACCGGCTGACGCAGCTCACGAAGGAGGAGTACCCCGATCTGCCCTGTGTTTTCTACGGTCACAGCATGGGCTCCTTTATGACCCGCACTCTGCTCTACACCTATCCCAACGCGGACATCAAAGCTGCCGTCATCAGCGGCACCGGTTGGATACCAAAGCCCGTCCTCATGACCGGCCGGGCCGTCTGCACCGCCGAAGGCCGACGCAAGGGCATGAACAATACCTCCCCCATGATCAACAAGCTGATGTTCGGCTCCTATAACAAGGGCCTGGAGAACCCACGCACCCCTGTGGATTGGCTATCCAGAGACGATGCCGAGGTGGACAAGTACATTGCCGATCCTCTTCTGGGCTTCGACGCCTCCATCGGTCTTGCAAAGGAGATGCTGGGCGGTATGCTGATGAACGAGGACAGTAAAAACCTCGTCAGGATGCCCAAGAACCTTTCGGTTCTTTTTGTCAGCGGAGACAGGGACCCTGTAGGCGGTAACGGCAAAGGTGTCCGGCAGACCTATGAAGCCTTCCGCGCCGCCGGACTGGGAGATGTGCGCATCAAGCTCTATCCGGGCGCGCGCCATGAGATGCACAATGAGCTGAACCGCAAAGAGCTTTACGCCGACGTACTTGCCTTCCTGGACGATGTTCTGGGGAAGTAAATAAGGAATATTTCAAGTAATATTGTCCCGTTTTTGGTACTGATATTGTTGTATCATTGTCTCAGACAACAAAACGAAGGGATCTGAGCTTATGACACAGCATTATGACATCATTCCGATTCGGGGACATTACGAGGTTTACGACGCCGAGGGCAAGTTTCTGTTTTCGGCGGACACTCGTTCCGAGGCGCTGCGGGAGCTTGACGCCGCGTAACAGGAATTGCACCGCCCAACACTGAATAAAAATATGCCAAATTACAAATTGATTCTGCAATATGACGGCAGTCGATACCGCGGCTGGCAATGGCTGCGAGATACGGATATGACCATTCAAGGAAAGGTGGAGGCCGTCCTTTCCCGATGCTTTGAGACGCCCGTGGAGGTCCAGGGCAGCGGCCGCACCGACGCGGGCGTTCACGCGCTGGGTCAATCCGCTTCCTTTTGCACGGTCCGCGACCTGCCTCCGAAGGATATTTTGGCCGCCCTGCGGCAGTTTTTACCCGAGGACATCGGTGCGGTAGACGTTTCCTATGCTGCGCCGCGATTTCACGCCCGTCTTTCGGCAACAGAGAAGACTTACCGATACCGGGTCTGGACCACGGAGGCCCCTTGCGTGTTCGACCGGCGTTTTGTCTACATCCTGCCGGGGAACTATGCGCTTTCGACTATGCAGACCGCGTCCCACCTGCTGGAAGGGACGCATGACTTCCGTGCTTGCTCTGCTGTGAAAACAAAAAAATCCACGGTTCGCACGCTCTCCCGCATTGCCATCACGAAATCAGGGGATGAACTGCGTTTCGACTTCACAGCCGACGGCTTTCTGCACCATATGGTCCGCATCCTGACTGGGACCTTGTTGGAGATCGGACGGGGGGACCGCCCGCCTGAATCCGCGGTCGATTTATTGAACGGCGGCCCCCGGTCGGCTTCGGGCTTCACCGTCCCGGCCAAGGGTCTCTGTCTGATGGAGGTACGATACGATTGAACATTCAAATATTTGGTACTGCCAAGAGCTTTGAAACGAAAAAAGCCGAGCGCTGGTTCAAGGAGCGTCGGATTCCCTATCAGTTTGTGGATATGAAGCGATACGGCCTGTCCGGCAGGGAGTTTGATGCCGTACTTCGGGCTGTGGGCGGAGTGGACAAGCTGGTGGACTGGGAAAGGAAAGACCCGGATCTCGACCTGCTCCGCTATCTGGCCAGCGAAACGGCCAAAGCAGACAAGGTTTATGAGAATCAGGGTCTGATCCGTCTGCCAATAGTCCGAAGCGGAAAAAAGGCCACAGTTGGCTACGCCCCGGAGATCTGGAAGCAATGGGAGGAAGAAGCATGAAAAATCCTGCAAAGCTGCTCCAATTAAAGAAGCAGTATGAAGCCTTTCGAGAGCGGCACCCGAAGTTCCTGCGGTATCTGGCCTACATTACGGACCACTACATGGAGGAAGGCGCGGTTATGGACGTGACCGTGACCGATGCCCAGGGCAAGAGTCTCCACGGCAACGCGAAGCTCACCGCCGAGGATGTTGCGTTCCTGCGGGAGGTTCGCCGACTGATTGGGGGAGACTAAACAGATCGGAGTTCGGCATCATACCGAACTCCGATCTGTTTATATAAGCATATTCTATTATCAGTTTTACACAAAAAACACTTTGCCGTCTATTTTTAGCGTTCACCGTCCAGGACGTTAATGCAGCCCTCCAGAACAGCTCTTGCAATCGGCGCGCAAGTGGCGCTGCCGGCTCCGCCTTCCTCCACCACCACAATGAAGGCCAGCGGATAATCGGCACTGTCGAGGAAGCCTGCAAAGGTGGCGGTGTTGGCGTCCGCTCCCACCTGGGCGGTGCCGGATTTTGCGCACACCTCCACGCCCGGAATCTCCACGGCGCCGTACATTTTCCGAACGTTTTGCCGCATCAGACCGCGAAGAAGCTTCGCCGCCTGCGCAGAAATCATCTTGGGTGTCTCAGCCATCTCGGCGGCGTAGGTTTGACGGCCGCCGCACTCCGTCATGGCAACCAGGAAGGGCTCGGCAGCCCTGCCGCCGTTTGCAATAGCTCCCATATAGATCATATACTGACAGGGATTGATCAAATCGGTATATTGCCCGATCCCAGCCCATGCCACATCGTTGTCCTCCGCGTCGGAGAGGTCGAAGTTGCCGCGGACGGTGGTAATGCCGTCAAATTTCAGGTTATCTCCGATCCGAATGGCTTCAGCCTGTGCGCTGAGGGCCTCTTTCCCTGCCCGGAGCGCAATTTCGGAGAAGGCACAGTTGCAGGAATTTGCCAGAGCGTCCTGTAGAGACTCCTCCCCGTGCGCCTTGGGACAGGTGATTCGTTCGCCGTTGATGATCCGCTCGCCGGTACAGGTGAATGTCTCGTCAGCTAACCCCGGGTCTACATCCAAGGCTGCAGCCAGCGTGGTCAGCTTGAAGATGGAGCCGGGCGTGTAGGCCGCATGAAAGAAGCGATAGATATAGACCCCGTCGTAGCGGCCGTCGGCGTTGTCCTTCTCCAGATCCGGCGGGTCCAGCGGGTCAAAGGTGGGACTGGACAAGGCGCAGAGAATCTCCCCTGTACGGTAGTTATAGACTCCCACAGCCCCCTTGCGACCTTTCATCGCCTGTTGAGCGATGGCCTGAACCTGTGCTGAAACGGTCAGGCGGAGCTCCCCACCGCTCAGCTCCATCGCGGCAGTTCCGTTCAACTTGTCATAACCGAAAAGCTTGGAGGCATAGGCGCGCAGGATGCGTGGCGGAATATTCCCGGCCCGGTCGCCCATCAGATGCAGAGTGGCTTTCCGCGTTTTGGCGCTGTCAGCGTAAAGCTGTTTGGAATGGGAGGAATAGAGTACCTCCCCACTGCGGTCCACGATCTCACCGGTGTCCAGGCGCCCATTCGTATAGACGTGTGGGCTCCCCGTGAAAGAGACCCAGCGATCAGCGTAGAGAAAATACCGAATCGCGAAGGTCAGAACCCCAAAGAGCAGAATGCAGGCAAGGACCAGGGAGAAGTAGGTGCGGCTGGCAATGCTTTTCAAGACTTTCCACCTCCTTCATCAGAGAGCTTCACGGCGAAGCTGGCATTTTGCCTGGTATCGCAGGCCTTGATGAAGGCCAGCAGGCCCCAGCAGGACATCAAGCTTGAACCGCCGTTGGATACAAAAGGAAAGGTCACGCCGGTCAACGGCAGGAAGTCCACAGTCCCAAAGACATTCAAGACGGACTGCACCAGCAAAATCGACATCGCAGCTGACGCGCCAATGGTGTAAAAGCTGGACCGTGCCACTTTAGCGGAGCGCACCACAAACAGGCCCAGCATTGCCAGCGCGAAAATCATCATCACGGCCATCAGAAGGCCCCATTCCTCGCTGACATAGGCGAACACCAGATCCGTATCAGAAGCCCCCGCCCCTGCCATATACTGCATCCACCCGTTTCCCAGGCCCAGGCCGAAGAGACCTCCGGCAGCGATACACATGAGAGATCGGGTCTGCTGATAACCCTTGTTAAAGGAATCCTCCCAAATATGGCCGTAGCCCGCGAAGCGGTTTGCCACATGGGGAAAGTGTCGAATTGCCAGAGCTGCCGCTGTCACCAGTACGGCCAGCATCCCCACGCCCACCACGATCAGGATTGCATTGGGGTAAGAGCTGGAGCGGAGCAGCGCGATGGCAAAAAAGCCAACGAAGAAAATTGCGGCCGAGCCGAAGTCGTTGATGATGACAAGGCAACCGCCAATAAAGGCGGTGTAGATCACAAAGCTCCACAGATTGCGTCTGGTAACAATTCGCTCCATGGTGGAAGCGCCGGCCAGAATGAAGCAAATTTTGACAAACTCGGAGGGCTGGAAGGAAAAGCCGCCAAGATAGATCCAGTTTCGGGAGCCATAGACGCTCCGCCCAAAAACTATATTTGCAAGAAACAACAGCACCCCGGCGATAGCTGCCAAAAAACGAACCCGCTTGGCCGTCTCCAGATCGCGAAGACAGAATCCCAGAACGAGGAAGATCAGGATGCCAACCCCCATGGCAATGAGCTGCTTGTACATCTCGCCTGGGTTAGCAGAAGCGCAAATGCCCAAACCGATCGACATCAGGAAGAAAGCAACCGTCTCCACCTCAAATCCGGAGCGCTTGAGCAGCTTTTGACCAATGAACATGGCCCACTGTGTCCCGAGGAGAATGCCATAGGCGGTGAGAATGGTCATGCGGTCTTCTGTCCGGTTGAACACAAGCTCCAACACCACAAGAAGCTGAAATACCGTCAAAAGCAGCAGGGTGAGACCCGGACTGTTGCCTTTCCCTGCCTTGGTACGGGAATTGGCCTGCAAACGAGCCTCCTGCCGGGAGACAGGCTCCAGAACCATTTCCAGCCCGCCCAGACTGATTTTGTCCCCATAGTCTACCCGACCGGAGAGAACCCGGTTGCCGTTTACCTCCAAACGCCCCTTGGCGCCAATGTCGGTCACAGTCCAGCCGCCGTCGTCCAAGCGGGTCAAAACCGCGTGGTTCTTGGACACAGTGGCAAAATCCAGGACGATGTCCGCGTTTTTCTTGCGACCAAGAAGATTCTCCCAGTGGGTGACAGGCAGCAGTTCCCCCGTAGCCAGCCGCAGCCAGGCCCAAACCTCCGGCTCGCGCCGGAAGCCAAGCAGGGACCGCGCACTTCGGATGACGATGAACAACGCCAGGATCGGCAGACTCAGCCGCAGAACGGCGTGATAGACGGACAGCAAGGTGATCCCATCCGGCCCACGAAAAAAATCAAGCAATAGTTCCATACAGTTCTCCTATGGTGATGTGAAAAGGCCGGCGGCCGTTCGGCGCGCCGGCCTTTCATTCCGCACTCCATGATCCCGGATGGAAATACCCTCCCAGACATTTTGAAAGCGCTGCTTATTTCATCAAACATCCGGAATATCAAACTCAAAGTCGTCGTCCGGATCATATTCCGTCTCGAAGGTATCCCCGCTTTGGAAGACAGTCGCTTCCCCATAATCCTTGTCATATCTGACAAGGTCCTCCACCGCCAGGATCGAATAGTACTCCTCTGTCTGCTCCGGAAGCTGCTTTTTTTGCAGCGCGTTCCGGATAGCTTGGGATGCAAGTGTGTAAATCACGGTAAAGACCGGGACGCCCAGGAGCATTCCACCGAATCCGAACAAACTGCCAAAAACCGTAATGGATACCAGAATCCAGAAATCAGAGATCCCGAGACGCCCGCCCAGGATGCGCGGACCGATGATGTTTCCGTCCACCTGCTGCAAAATGATCTCAAAGATCAGGAAATAAAGGGCCTGAATAGGGCTTTGCAGCAAAATCAGCACACCGCCGATCACAATGCCGATCAGCGGACCGAAGAACGGAATGATGTTCGTGATCCCCACGAACACGGAAGAAATCAGCGCATAGGGCAGTCCGAGGATGATCATGCCGATGTAAGAAAGCAGACCGATGATCAAAGAATCAATCAGCTTTCCCACCATGAAGCCACCAAAGCTGCGGTTGGTCAGGCGTCCGATTTCAAAGATCCGGTCGGCCCGCTTGGGCTTGAAAGCCGCCACGACAAGCTTTTTGACCTGAGCAATAAACTTTTCCTTGGAGATCAGCAGATAGACCGCAACCACCAAGCCGATGACCATATTGAAAATGACTTCTGCAACGCCGTAAACCTCGCTGAACGCGTCCCCCAGCATTTTTATGATGTCTTGTTCCTTCTGCGCCAGCCAGTTCTGAACTGCCTGAATCGGATCGTTCTGCTCGAGCCACTCCTCCATGAAGGTGCCACGGACCGTATTTTTCAGCCAGCTGGTAATCTTCACGTAGTAATTCTGCAGGTTATCCTGACTGAAGGTGTCTTCGATGGATTCCACCAGCTGCGGAATCACCATTGAAAGCAGGCCGTAGACGATGGCGATGAACACCAGCAGGGCGACCAAAACGCCGATCCCCCGGCTGAGCTTTCGCAGGCCACGCTCGGTCATGTTGCTCCGAGCCAGGATCCGCTGAACAAACTTTTCCACCATCTTCAA
>CALYTU010000015.1 GCA_945487445.1 uncultured Clostridia bacterium
CATAATTACAGGGGTTTTGGCCATTTTTGTACCACGACTATGCCAGAAGAGCCAATCATCAAGAAAACATATCTACACACACCTGGATTACAGCTCCAAGGTTGCTTCGGCAAATGCGATCCTCTCGCTGCTTGACACAACTGAAGCAGTGCAAGGGGCCTCCTGAAAAACCCGGATTTGGAGGCCCGCAAATTCAGCGCCAGATACCGGTTGACGCAACGGATTGCGGGAACGGAGAAAACCCGCAAACGCAGGCGTAGCAAGCGTTTGCGGGTTTTGAGTGAATGGTGCCGGTAGCCGGAGTCGAACCGGCACGGTGTCGCCACCGGTGGATTTTGAGTCCACTACGTCTACCAATTCCATCATACCGGCAGACACAAAGGCATTATAATACAGCTTGCAGAAAAATGCAAGCATTTCTTTTTGAAAATCAGCCTGCCTTCTCAAAAATCACGCTGTCCTGCTCATCTTGTCTTGGATGTAGGCCTGGACCTCAGCGGGCTGAATCTCCAGGGCCCCGGCAAATTCATCATAGAGCAAGCGCTGCGCCTCCCGGAGATAGGTCTCGTCAGAGACATGCAGAGTCTTTCCGTCAGCCTGACGACGTTCCTTCTGGGCGTGTAGCGTCTTAATGATGACGATCAGATTCCGGCACTCATTGCTCCGCAACAGTGCATCGAAGCTGGCCTTTCGGGACTGGGGGTCCTCCTCCCAGGCTGTGGGGATCTCGGAAATCCCCTCGATCAGCCTGTCCACTTCCTCCCGGGAGAGGACGGGGCGCATCTTTGCCACAAGCTGCTCGTTCTCCACTGGGACATAGATTACAGAGGTGTTCTGATAGACAGGCTTCAAGACATAGTACTTTTCCCGGGTGCGGCCAAAGCGCATGGTTGCAATCTCCTGGATCACACAGACCCCGCTGCCGCCATAATGGATCTTCTCATTGACGCTGTACATGATGCGCTCCTTTCTACCGGGAAGTCTATGTTCGTATATCCTGATTATAGCACATTTTTTCGGAAAATCAAAGTAATTTTACGAATATTTTTACAAAGATTTTAATTTCTACTTGTCATCCGTTGAAAAATCCTGTAAACTATAAGGGCAAATTTCTGACAGCAAGGAGCAAGCACCATGGAATGGCTGGAACTTACCATTGACTCCGCCTCCCGCGGCATCGGTCTGCTGGAAGCGGCGCTCACTTTGAACGGGTACGATAGCTTCATCATTGACGATGAAGACGAATTTCATTCTTTCTTGGAGACGAACCGCGATTACTGGGACATCGTGGACGAGGCGCTCGAAAACAGCCTCGTCGGTGTCTCCAGGGTCCGACTTTATCTCGAAGACCGCCCGGATGCACCGGAAGAGATCGCCCGGCTGCGGGAGCTGCTGGCAGGGCTTCTGGAGGCCTGGCCCGAGGCAGGGCTGGGCAGCCTGCGCCTGTCCCTTGCTAACGTGAAGGACGAGGATTGGGAGAACAACTGGAAACAATATTACCAGCCCATCCCCATCGGCAAACGCCTTCTGGTGGTGCCCAAGTGGATGGAGCCGGATCGCACCGATGGACGGATCCCCGTGCTCCTGGATCCCGGTATGATCTTCGGCACCGGCGCGCACGCTTCCACCCAGATGTGCATGCTGCGGCTGGAGGAGCTGATTCGAGGCGGCGAGGCGGTTTTGGATCTGGGCAGCGGCAGCGGCATTCTCTCCATCACGGCCCTGCGCCTCGGCGCCGGTCACGCAATCGGTGTGGATGTGGACCCCAAGGCGGAGGATATTGCCCGGGAAAACGCCGCCATCAACGGTCTGGGGGCAGACCGCTTTACCGCCGTGACCGGCAACGTGATCACAGGGCAGGCGGAGCTGGAATCGTTGTTCGCGAAGACCTATGATGTGGTTTGCATGAATATCTTTGCCGACGTGATCATCCCCATGGCCGCCGTACTGCCCCGGTTTATGACCGAAAAAACGAAGCTGATTTGCTCGGGCGTTCTGGAAAACCGCTATGACGAGGTTCGCGCAGCCATTGAGGCAGCGGGGCTGCGGATTACCGGCTTGCAGACCATGAACGACTGGTGCTGCTTTACGGCCCAAAAGGGGGTGTGAGCTTGCGCTCCATTTCTTATCGCGCACGCGCAAGGATTTGCAAGGCTCTAAAGATTGCGCTCGCCATTCTGGGCATTCTGCTGCTGGCTTTTATCCTGTTTGCAGTCTATTTGGGTCGATATGTGGTATATACGCCGAATGGCGTGCGCCTGGATTTCGGACGCGACACCTCGCTCGATGTCGCGCTACAGTCTGACAGCACCCAGCCCACCCCCCCCGCGGCCAGTGTCCCCATTGAGTTCGCGGACCATGACCCTCACGGGCAGGAGACAGAGCGCATCAATGGGTTCTACATTGACCTGGAAATGCTGCAGAACCCGCAGGCAGTACGCGAGGCGGTCAAAGAACTGAGTCCGCCCTGCACGGTCCTGATTGACCTCAAGGGCGGCAACGGTTCGTTCTACTATTCCACAGCCATAGACGGCGCAAAGACGGCGGATGTGGATATTGCCGCTGTGGACGAGGCCATCTCCTATCTGCGCGGCCATGGTTTTACAATGGTTGCGCGCATCCGTACCTTTCAGGATTCCAACTTCGCGCTGAACCACATTACCAGCAGCCTGCGAACACCGGGCGGCTCACTCTGGGTGGGCAACGGATTCTACTGGCTGGACCCTGGAAGTGAGACAGTGGTGGCATATCTGAAGCAGATTGCCCGCGAGCTGGCGGAAAAAGGCTTCAAGGAGATTGTCTTCGATGATTTTCGTTTTCCTAACGGTACACAGATCGCCTACAGCTCTGATAAAAGCCGGGCAGATTTGGTGACGGGCGTGGCAACAGACCTCTTGAATTTCTTTGCCAGCAGCAACATTACGATCTCCTTCGGCAACCCGGCCGCAGACTTTGTACTATCGGGCAGCTCGCACGTTTTCGTTTCCGGTATTACGGGCTCGGGCGTGAGCGCAACGGTCAAGGGCTTCTCCAATCTGACGGACGTGCAAAGCCAGCTCGTTTTCCTCACCGGCTCCAAGGACAAGCGATTCGACGATTATCAGGTCCTGCGCCCGCTGTTGAGCTCCGTGATTCAATAATCTTGTTCCCGGAGAAAGCTGCTCCGAAACGGCTTCAGCAAGATACAGCATGATGCTCTTTTTGCGCATCCGGTTATCGGCTGAACGCAGCGGGCATGCCGCAGGGGCGGCCAATGGCCACTCCACGAAACGAAGGCTGACGAAAGCTGATAACCAGATTTGCACATTGCAGCTTGCCGTCTCATAGGCTGGAAGCGAGAGGAGGCTTGCCTGCATGCAGCATCAAACTCAACTTGAGCAGATACAATCCTTTTATCGCGCGCTTCGCGCCGTACCCGGCGCGACAGCCGATTTGACGGGAAGTGAGGACTATCCCGCGATTCGCGGAACCGTGCTGTTTTACCAGACAACCGCCGGGGTGCTGGTGACCGTTCGGGTGACGGGGCTTCCGCATGGTCAGGATGGCTGTGCGGCTCCGGTCTTTGCGCTCCATATCCACAGCGGTCCGCTTTGCCGTGGAGACCGGGAGGACCCGTTCAAGGATGCGATGACCCATTACAACCCCGGCGACTGTGACCACCCCCATCACGCTGGTGATCTGGCCCCACTGTTTGGCAATCACGGAGATGCCTTCTCCGTGATGCTGACAGACCGCTTTTCTGTGCGGGAAATCATCGGAAGGGCTGTGATCATCCACCTGAACCCGGATGATTTTACTACGCAGCCGGCGGGGAATGCCGGAAAGAAAATTGCCTGCGGTCTGATTCGGCAGACCCGGCGTTTTGGGAACGGCTGAAGCATTTGCCCAACCGGTTCCGGCTCACAGCGAACTCCGTGAAAATGCTTTCAAAGGCATTTTCACGGAGTTCGTTCTGCTTTTCAGGAGGTTGGCTTTTCTTTCGTCTGTTGGAAGTGGAATACTGCGTGACGCGCGAAGAAAAGCAGAGGGAAAATGGGAAGGGGTCTGCTTGCAATAAAACCGGAAAGTGTTAGTCGCAAAGTGAGGACCTGAGTAAAAACTGATGGTTTTGGCATACAACATATTCGCTCGTTTCGTCCCTCTTGGATACAAGATCTTGTAGCAGGTCCTCACTTTGCAACTATACCCAACCGGAAAACAGGGGAATAGTGCTGGTACGAATTGCAATCAGCACATAAAAAAGACTGATTTCATTCAAATTTCCGCCCGCAAAATGATTGAAAAAGCAGTTCAAACGTGGTAGAATTGCACAGAAGCAAAACGCTGCATTTCCTGATGAAATTCTGCGACGGCGCGCAGGCGAACCGAAGGAGTGGAGTTCCGAGATGTTCTATTATCTGATCCCGTCGTTTCTGACATACAACCTCTTTCTCGTGGCGGCTGCGATCATTCCCGCGCTTTTCCTCATGGGAAAGGTGTACCGCTCCGACCGTTTGGAGCCGGAAAGTCCGCATCTGCTTTTTGCTCTGGCCCGGGCGGGCGTATTTGCCGCTTTGATTGCCATTTTGGCCGAGCGGGTCCTGGGCGCGATCCTGGATGCCGTTGTGCGCGATCCGGCTCTGCATGAGATTTTGCTCTATTTCGGCGTTGTGGCAATTTCCGAGGAGGGAGCAAAGTATCTGCTGCTCCGGCGCAGAACCTGGCGTTCGCCGGAGTTCAACTGTCAGTATGACGGCCTAGTTTACGCGGTTTTTGTCTCCCTGGGATTTGCGCTTTGGGAGAACATCTCCTATGTGCTGCATTATGGATTTTCCACCGCCGTCGTTCGCGCTCTGACTGCGATTCCCGGTCATTCCTGTTTCGGCGTCTTCATGGGCGTCTTTTACGGACTTGCACGCAGGGCTGAAAACGGGGGCCACCCCGGTATTTCTCGTCGGTATCGGACGCTTGCCATTTTGGTGCCCGCAGTCTTACACGGCGCTTATGACTATATCGCCAGCGAGGACGCGAGCATTTGGCTCTTTGTGGCGTTTATCGTCGCGTTGTTTCTGCTGTCCTACCGTCTGGTCAGCAGAATGAGCCGACAGGATCGGTATATTGCATAGGGAGTGCGGCCGTTGCGCAAGCCGAATTCTGCAGATGTCAGCGCCAACTCTTCCGCGTCGGTTTCCCACTGAATGATCTATAAAACCCCTTATCTCTTACAGTCTGCAATATGGAGGTATGAAACACGGGACCCTTTACAAATTCCGCGCCCCGGTGGACGCGTGTTGAATTGGAGAAAGCCTTTTTCGAGGGTTATGAAATCGGCTGCGCCGCCACAACGCGCGGCAAGGTGGCGGATTATATCCCCGAGCTTGCCAAATCCGATCCGAAGGCCTTTGGCCTTTGCATGCTGGATGCCACGGGCGAGCCCCTGACCTTCGGCGAAGCGGATACCCGGTTCTCGATCCAATCCATCTGCAAGGTAATCATCCTGGCCGCGGCATTAAAGCTCCGCGGCTTCGATGAGACCTTCTCTCATGTGATGATGGAGCCCTCCGGGGACGCCTTTAACTCGATTCTGAAGCTGGATACGCGCAGCAATCTGCCCTTCAATCCCATGATAAACGCCGGCGCCATTGAAACGGCCAGCCTTCTGCTGCCGGAGCTGAGCTTCGAGGACATGCTGGACTACGCCAGAATGTTATGCTTGGATCCCACCATCTCGCTCAACGAAGCCGTCTACAACAGCGAGGCACAAACGGGCTATCGCAATCGGGCCATTGCCTATCTGCTCAAGAGCAAGGGCGTGATGTCCGCTGACCCCGAGCGGACCCTGAACCTCTATTTCCGGCTCTGCTCTCTGGCAGTCAGCGCCCGGTCCCTGGCCGGGCTGGGGCTGGTGCTTGCAAACGACGGCGTTCACCCCTTCAATGGCAAGACGCTGATCGCTCCGGAACATGTGCGGACGATCCAGAGCATCATGTTCACCTGCGGCATGTACGACTATTCCGGCAAGTACAGCGTCAAGGTGGGCGTACCGAGCAAGAGCGGCGTGGGCGGCGGCATCGTCTGCGCGGCAAAGGGGCCGATGGGAATCGGGCTCTACGGCCCCGCCCTCGATGCCTTCGGCAACAGCAGCGGCGCGGTGAAGGCCATGGTACATATCTCGCAGGCCTTGGGGCTGCACGTGTTTTCATATTGAAATACAATGGTATCTGTTCAGTATCCTGTCATTTCGAGGCGATTCATCGCCGAGAAATCCGTATTATCTACGCAAATAGGAACGGATTTCTCATTTCGTTCGAAATGACAGATGCGGCTACTGAATAGATACCTACAATGACTGTTTCCGGCAGGCCCTCCCTCCGAGGAACCTGTTTTATGCCGGACACGAGACCGGTCCGAAAAGTCTTTTTTCCGGTTATCATTTCATCCGCTTTCAATGCGTAGGGGCGATGCCGCCAAAAGGCATAACATATCGTCAAATTTGAAACGCTTCCGCCGC
The DNA here is from genome assembly GCA_945487445.1 of uncultured Clostridia bacterium. Classification (GTDB taxonomy): domain Bacteria; phylum Bacillota; class Clostridia; order Oscillospirales; family Oscillospiraceae; genus JAFRPC01. Next base: position 6,491 of record CALYTU010000015.1, read on the forward strand.
AGCTTGCGGCCGCCTCCGGATGTTAGGCTGCGTTCAACCGATAACCAGAAAACGGATTTTTCGAACGCTTGCTCCCTCGAAATGACCGGCGACTGAATACGTACCTGAAAAGAACATTTTTCCGGTCCTGGTCCGGTCTTTGTTTCGGCGAGCGGAGCGGCTGAGAAAGCAATCCGAAAACCAACGCAAAGGGGGATCTCACATGAACACGGAACTCAGAAAGCTTCTGGAGGAGGTAAGGGCCGGTACGCGCTCGGTGGATGAGGCGCTGTTGGAGCTCAAAACAGCTCCCTTCGCGGACATCGGCTTTGCAAAGGTGGATCTCCACCGCCGGCTGCGTCAGGGCGCGGCGGAGGTCATATACGGCGCGGGAAAGACCCCGGCCCAAATTGCGGGGATCTTGGAACTCATGCTGGCAAACGGACAGAAGCGCGTGCTGATTACCCGTCTGGACGCCGAAAAGGCCGGTGCGCTGGAAAGAGTCTTTCCGCTGCGGTATGCCGCCGAGGCCCGCGTCGGGATCTTGGGTCCGGTTCCGGAGCCGGACGGAATCGGGACCGTGGTTGTGGCCACCGGCGGGACCAGCGACGTTCCCGTGGCCGAGGAGGCGGCCCTCACGGCGGAGTTCCTGGGCAGCCGCGTCATGCGGCTCTATGATGTGGGCGTGGCAGGGTTGCACCGGCTGCTCTCGCATCTGGACGAGATTATGGGCGCCTCGGTCATCATCGCCATCGCGGGCATGGAGGGGGCGCTGGCCAGTGTCATCGGCGGGCTGGCGGACTGCCCGGTGATTGCCGTGCCAACGAGTGTGGGCTACGGTGCCTCTTTCCAGGGCGTCTCGGCCCTGCTCTCCATGCTCAACTCCTGTGCAAGCGGGGTCAGCGTGGTGAACATTGACAACGGCTTCGGCGCGGGATTTTTGGCGAACCGGATCAATCATATGGAGGAAAAAGGATGAAAACGCTATACTTGGACTGCTCCATGGGTGCGGCGGGCGATATGCTGACTGCTGCCCTGTTGGAGCTGCTGCCAGATCCCGCCGGCTTTGCGGCTCGCCTGAACGGCCTGCACATCCCGGGCGTGGAGTTTCATGCGGAGCCTGCCGTGAAGTGCGGCATTACCGGCGCTCACATGACTGTGACCGTCCATGGGGAAACGGAAGACGAACACCACCATTCCCATCACGAAGAAGAACACTGTCATGAAGGGCAGGAACATCATCATAAAGAACACCACCATCACCATCATACCGGCCTGCACGCCATTGAGCATCTGGTAAAAGATCACCTGGATCTGCCCGAGGCGGTCCGCGAGGATGTGCTGTCCGTCTACGGGCTGATCGCGGCTGCGGAGAGCAAGGTCCACGGCGTCTCCGTGGAGGAAATCCACTTTCACGAGGTGGGGACCATGGACGCTGTGGCAGACATCACAGCGGTCTGCCTGTTGATGCATGAGCTCTGTCCGGATCAGGTTTTGGCCTCCCCGGTCCATGTGGGCTGCGGACAGGTCCGCTGTGCCCACGGAGTCATGCCCGTTCCGGCCCCCGCCACGGCGGAGCTGTTGAAGGACGTGCCCATCTATGGCGGAGCCATCGAGGGCGAGCTCTGCACCCCCACGGGTGCGGCCCTGCTTCGGCATTTCGTAACCCGCTTCGGCCCCATGCCTGTGATGCGGACCCGGGCCATCGGCTACGGCATGGGAAAGAAGGATTTCCCGGCTGCCAACTGCGTCCGCGCCCTGATGGGAGAAACGGAAGACGGAGCGGACGAGGTGCTGGAGCTCTGCTGTAATCTGGACGACATGACCGCCGAGGACCTAGCCTTTGCTGCCGAACGAATGCTGGAAGCGGGTGCGTTGGACGTCTGGACCGCGCCGATCGGCATGAAGAAATCCCGTCCCGGAACCCTGCTGACGGTTCTTTGCAGGCCGGGGGACCGGGAGGCCATGACGGCGCTGCTTTTTCGACACACCACGACGCTGGGTGTGCGCACCTGCGCCATGACCCGCAGCACGCTGACCCGGAAGGTGGAGACCCTGCAAACCGCTTACGGTCCAGTGCGGCGCAAGAATGCCGCGGGCTTCGGCGTGAAGCGGGAAAAATACGAATATGAGGATCTGGCGCGGATCGCGGCGGCGCAGAACTGCTCTCTCGAGGCGGTCCGAAAAGCTCTGACGGAGGACGCGTCGGCGGACAGGCAGAGCTTGTCCCTGCACCAATGAATATGACAGACAGCAGATATGAGCGGCTTTCGGAGCTGTTGCGCGAGATGGGCTCCGTGGCCGTGGCCTTCTCAGCGGGTGTGGATTCCACCCTGCTTTTGAAGCTCGCTCACCGGGAACTGGGCGACCGTGCAGTTGCTGTGACGGTACGTTCCGTCTTCGTCCCCCGCCGGGAGCTGGACGCCTCCGCGGCCTTCTGCGCCGCCGAGGGAGTCCGGCAGGTCGTGCTGGATGTGGACGTGCTCGCCATTCCGGGAGTGGCCCAAAACCCGCCTGACCGCTGCTATCTCTGCAAGCGGGCCATCTTTTCAAAAATAGCCGAGACGGCCGCTGCGCTGGGACTGCCCTGGGTGGCCGAGGGCTCGAACGTGGACGATCTGAGCGACTACCGCCCCGGGATGCGGGCCATTCGGGAACTGGGCGTCCGCAGCCCTCTTTTGGAGGCCGGGCTGACCAAGGTGGAAATCCGCATCCTCTCCAGGGAGCTGAATCTGCCCACCTGGGACAAGCCCGCCATGGCCTGCCTCGCCACCCGGTTCGAGACCGGACGGCCCCTGGCTTCCGAATCCCTGGCACGCGTGGAGCGTGCCGAGGCCTGGCTGGCGGAGCGTGGGTACCGGCAGCTGCGCGTGCGCGTGCACGGAGATCTGGCGCGGCTGGAGCTGGACGGGGACGGTCTTAAGCGGCTTCGCAGTCCGGAAGAGGCGCAGGCCGTCCACGACGCCCTGCGGGAGCTGGGCTTCCGCTATGTGACAGTCGATCTGTGCGGCTATCGGATGGGGAGCATGAACGGCGGTACCGTTTCACAGCGCCTGAAATAACTGGAACCGTCCGCCAGCACAAGATGCAAAGGAAGGGATCACAATGGCTTCCACAAAAGCGTATCTTGATTATGTTCTGGAGCAGCTTTCCGGCCTGTCGGAAATCAGCTTTCGGGCGATAATGGGAGAATATATCCTCTACTGCCGCGGGCGGGTGTTCGGCGGGATCTACGACGACCGCTTTCTGGTCAAACCGACGCCGGCGGCCAGGATCATGCTCCCGCAGGCGGAGACGGAGCTTCCCTACGAGGGCGCGAAGGAAATGCTGCTCGTAGATCGGATCGAGGATCGGGACTTCCTCACCGCCCTGGTTGCGGCTATGGTCCCGGAGCTTCCAACGCCGAAGAAAGGAAAACGATAACGCATCGGACTGACCGGTTCTCATCTGGTCAGTCCCTTTTTCAAGATCGCGTTCATATGATTAGGCAGGTGTGCCTCTATTATGAGAGGTACACGATCCAGAAGCCCGTCCTTTCGAGAGGGCTTACAACCGAGAAATCCGTACTTTTCCCGCAAAAGCTGACGAATTTCTCACGTTGTTCGATATGACAGAAGGTGCTACTTCATAGATACCGTTGGAGCATCTCAATCACCCAGTGACTGCAAATAAACAGACAGCAGGCGCAGCGCTGTTTCTTTGTCTTTTGGGTTACAGGCGTTCAAGCGCTCCCAGATCTCTGACTGTTTAGAATCGGCAGTTTCCGCTTCCTCTGTCAGAATTTCATCTGGCGTAATGTGAAGAGCCCAGCATATTCGGAGTACGGTTTCCGTCCGCATATTGACGCTTCCCCGCTCTATATCCGCATAGGTCCGATCCGACATTCCAGCAGCCTCTGCTACCTCCGCCTGGGTCATTCCCATCCGTTTCCGTATCGCCAGCAGCTTGTTACCAATGGACCGCAAATCAAAAATCAGCATCTTTCTTCCTCCCATTTGCAATGTATAGGAATTATACTTCTGTTTTGTGTTGACAGATTAAAGGTTTCTATGGGAGCTTAGTATAAAGCGCAGCTGCTGACCCCCCCAAAGGGGCAGAGAAGATTTGTGTCATGAGGCACTGGCGAGCATTAAAACAGTCCGTCAAAAAGATTGTTCGCAACACCCGTCGGGTGTTGCGAACAATCAGAGAAACCGAGATGTTGGGCGAGACGCGTTCAGGAAACCGGTCGCATTGTCGCCGTTAGGAGATTAGCTGCACGACAATCTTTGCGATAAACAGAAGCGCAACGATCAGAATCGGAATGTTGAGGTCATGAGCCTTGCGGGAAATCAGCTTACAGACTACATAGAGCAGGATGCCGAACATAATGCCGTCGGAAATGCTGGAGGCGCAGATCATGATGACGATCGTCAGAAAGGCCGGCAGGCCCTCGGAATAGTCTTCATAGTTGATTTCGCGGATGGGCCCGACCATCATCAGGCCGACAATGATGAGCGCCGGAGCTGTCGCAGCGGACGGAATGGAGCCGAACAGGGGCTCGAGGAACAGCGCCAGCAGGAAAAGAACTGCCGTTGTCACCGCCGTCAGGCCGGTTTTGCCGCCCTCGGAAACGCCGGAGGCGCTTTCCACGAAGGTTGTCACGGTGGAGGTGCCGAGCACTGCGCCGCAGGCGGTGCCGACGGCGTCTGCCAGAAGCGCCTGCTTGCAGTTGGGAATCGAGCCGTCCTTCCGGAGCAGTCCGGACTTGCCTGCGCAACCGATCAACGTGCCAACAGTATCGAACATATCCACGAACAGGAAGGAGAACACGACCACGCAGAAGTCAAAAATGGATTTGTTGCTGGCAAAGATTTCGCCGAAGGCGAAGTCACAGAAGTACGGGGCGGAAGGAAGATAGGATCCACCCGCATAGGACGTCTCGCCGAAGGGAATGCCGATGAGCGTGGTGACGATGATGCCGATCAGCAGAGCACCCTTGACCTTGCAGATCAAAAGCGCACCGGTGATGACGATCCCGATCACGGTCAGCAGGGAGCCGCCCTTGAACCATTCGGCGTTGAGGGCGGACACGGTGCCGTCGTTGGGGACGATGATGCCCGCGTTTTTCAGTCCGATATAGGCGATAAACAGGCCGATACCGGCGCCAATCGCCTTTTTCAGGCTGGCGGGGATGCTGTTGACAATCGCTTCACGCACATTGCAGAAGGTGAGCAGAATGAAGATCACACCCTCGACCAGGATGGCAGTCAAGGCCCACTGCCAGGAATAGCCCATGCTCAGGCAGACGGTATAGGCAAAGAATGCGTTCAGGCCCATACCCGAGGAGAGGGCGAAGGGTAGATTTGCCACAAGACCCATGACCAGGGTCGCGATGGCGGACGCGATGGCTGTGGCGGAGAAAACCTTGCCGAAGTCCATTCCGGATGCGGACAGAATGCGGGGGTTGACGGCCAGAATGTACGCCATGGTTGCAAAGGTTGTGATACCTGCGAGGATTTCCGTCTTAACGGTTGTGTTGCGTTCTTTCAGCTTGAACAGTTTTTCCACGTTGCTTCCTCCTTGTCTTTCGTAGTTTGATTACGTTCCGATGCGGCGCCGATGCCCGGAATGGCGAAAAAAACGCGCCAGTGCGGAGTTTCCATGCCGCTCGCCGCATTCCTGAAATTATTATACCATATTCCCGGCCGGTTCGCAAATCCTTTCTTTAATCAGATGAATCGTTTTTTCTTCCAAACATTCAGAATACAGAACAAATGGACACTGACGCAGCAATCATCAGCCCCGCCCTGGATGTCACAGATGACACCCGGGGCGGTTCGATTGTATTCAGGATGCTGCATATGCGTCGCGGCTTGCGTCGGTATCGGGTCTTTTTGGAACGCGCAGCCTGCCAGCAGCCAGAAAGATGCCGCAAGCACAATTCCGAGTCTCTTGATTGTTCTCAAGTATCTGTTCAGTATCCTGTCATTTCGAGGCGATTCATCGCCGAGAAATCCGTATTATCTACGCAAAAAGGAACGGATTTCTCACTTCGTTCGAAATGACAGATGGGGCTACTGAATAGATACGTTCTCAATTTGAAGTTCCCTTCTTCTGCGTGCAATTCGGTAGACCGGAGCTGCTTTCCGGCAAACGGGAGGGTTCACCGAATATTTTGATTAAAAGCAGCTTTCCGCATTTCACGGACACAACCGCGGTTTCCCCGGCAAGCACTTCATTGCTGATGCCGTACTGATATTCACAGGTGATCTCCGCATCGGTAAGCGGATATTTCGCCCCTGTTACGCGGATGCCCCGGGCGGTTCCGGTAATGTTCAGAAGCGAGAAAAAAGAGAAATTGTCCGAAACTGGCACAGGCTGATCGGAAACGATTTCCATCTCCGAATCGTCATCCAGAATGCACCCTTTCTTTCCCAACGAGTCGAGGTAGAGCAGAATGGATACGTTTCCGAGCGTGTGGTCAAGTCGTCCTCCCACAACACCGATCAGGAGAAAATTGTCCCAGCCCCGTTTGAGCCCTTCTTTTACGCCATAGACGGTGTCGGTATCGTCCTTCTCACGGGGCAGTACAATGGTTTCCACATCGAGCATCGGGTTTTCATGGGAATCAAAATCCCCCACGATCAAGCTTGGCTTTACCCGCAGATCATGCAGATGCTTCAACCCGCTGTCGCAGAAAATGAGAAAGTCGTCCGCGTGAATACGCTCGCGGATGAGATCATAATTGTGAATGTCGGCGCCGCCGACGATAATACATTTCTTCATACGTCTTTTTTTAGTATCTGTTCAGTATCCTGTCATTTCGAGGCGATTCATCGCCGAGAAATCCGTATTATCTACGCAAAAAGGAACGGATTTCTCACTTCGTTCGAAATGACAGATGGGGCTACTGAATAGATACTTTTTTTACAAAATATCAATGTATTCGCCGTTAAGCGCCTTGTTCATGCTGCGAACGGCGCAGAACTTTCCGCACATGGAGCAGGTGTCGTCATACTCGGGGGCGCGGCTGTCTCGGATCGACCTTGCGGTTTCCGGGTCGATGGAGCATTCCCACTGCTTTTCCCAATCGAAGCATCTTCTTGCGTCCGCCATTTGGTCGTCCAAATCTCTCGCGTTTGGCACCTTCTTTGCAATATCTGCGGCATGTGCGGCAATGCGCGACGCGATAATGCCCTGCTTCACGTCCTCCACATTCGGCAGCGCCAGATGCTCGGCGGGCGTTACATAGCAGAGGAATGCCGCTCCACTTGCGGCCGCAATTGCGCCCCCGATTGCGGAGGTGATATGGTCAAAACCGGGGGCAAAATCGGTCACGATTGGCCCGAGCACATAGAACGGTGCGCCCATGCAGATGGTCTGCTGCAGCTTCATATTGGCTTCAATCTGATCCATCGGCATGTGTCCCGGTCCCTCGACCATGACCTGAACGTCCTTTTCCCAGGCGCGTTTGGTCAGCTCGCCAAGCCGTACAAGCTCCTCGATCTGACATACATCGCTGGCGTCGGCCAGGCAGCCGGGACGGCAGGCGTCGCCCAGGGAAACGGTAACGTCATACTCACGGCAGATGTCGAGGATTTCATCGAAATATTCATAAAACGGATTCTCATTGCCCGTCATGCTCATCCACGCAAAAACGAGGGCGCCGCCGCGGGAAACAATATTCATTTTCCGCTTGTGCTTTTTGATTTGCTCGATGGTCTTTCGGGTAATGCCGCCATGCAGGGTCAAGAAATCCACGCCGTCCTCGGCGTGCAGGCGCACCACATCGATGAAGTCCTTCGCGGTGAGCTCCGCAAGATCTCGCTGATAATGGATCACGCTGTCATAAACGGGAACCGTGCCAATCATTGCGGGGCATTCGGCGGTCAGCCTTCTGCGGAAGGGCTGCGTGTTGCCGTGGGAGGAAAGGTCCATGATTGCTTCCGCGCCCATGTCTACGGCGGTCATGACCTTTTGCATTTCAACGTCATAGTCCTTGCAATCGCGCGACACACCGAGATTGACGTTGATCTTGGTGCGGAGCATGGAGCCGACGCCGTTTGGGTCGAGACATGTGTGAAGTCTGTTCGCGCAAATGGCAACCTGTCCGCCGGCAACGAGGCCACGGATTTCCTCTTCGGTTCTGTGCTCTTTTGCGGCGACAGCCTTCATCTCCGGGGTGATGATACCGCGCCTTGCGGCGTCCATCTGGGTTGTGTAAGGTCTCATTTCAGTTCCTTCCTTTCAAACTGTTTTCTTCGGCATAACTTGACGGCAAATCAAAAGCGTGATGCAGCGGGCCGGAACCATGCCCCAAATCGAGCATGGCGGCCAGAGCGCCCGAGAGATAGTCCTTCGCTCTTTGCACCGAAACGGGGAGAGAGAATCCCTTGGCGAGATTGGCGGCGATTGCGCTTGACAGCGTGCAGCCCGTGCCGTGGGAATTGGGATTTTGTATCCGCTTCCCGGCAAACCATAGCGTCTCGCCGTCCGTATATAAGAGGTCGTCAGCGTCGTTGATGCTGTGACCGCCTTTTATCAGCACGCTGCAACGGTGCGCGTCGCCGATCGCCTTTGCGGCGGCGACCATGCTCTCTTTGCTCTGGATGACGGAATCGGAAAGAATCTCCGCTTCCGGAATGTTTGGGGTTATGAGACGCGTCATAGGAAGCAATTCCGCCATCAGCGTCCGTACAGCCTCGCTTTTCATCAACCTGGCGCCGGTGGTTGCCGCCATCACAGGGTCAACCACCACGTTTCTTGCGTTGTAATACCGAAGTTTTTCCGCTATTACGGAAATCTGTTCGCAGGAAGTAACCATGCCAATCTTTACGGCGTCCGGATAAATATCCTCAAATACCGCGTCGATCTGCTGGCTGAGGAATTCCGGCGACAATTCCTGCACGGCGCGTATGCCGGTCGTATTCTGGGCGGTGAGCGCGGTAATCGCGCTCATGGCATATACGCCGTTCATCATCATTGTTTTCAGATCGGCCTGAATACCGGCGCCTCCACTGCAGTCGCTTCCCGCAATGGTCAATGCTGATTTCAGCTTCATGTGATCTCCTTTTCTGGCAGCATCGTTTTCTATCGCGGCACAAGGTGGTGCCCCCAATATGCCGCTGGGGTGGTTGGCTTATTTGGCCGAGGCAAACGCCCAAAAATCGTCGGTGTGCGCGAAGTCGGGAATATAGCAGTCCGCCAGCAGACGGAGCGCCTGTTGCTGGTTTTCACTGCTGTCAAACACCGCCGCGACCGCAAACCCATCCGATTTTGCCGTTTGCACGGCATGAAGCGAATCCTCAAACACAACGGTAGCGTTTCGGTCCGCGCCAAGGTATGCCATTGCCGTTCTGAAAATCACGGGCGTATCCTTGCCGCTTCCGATCTCACCGCAGGTAAAAATGGCGTCAAAATAGCGCGTCATGCCGCATCTGCTTAGCGCCGCTTCGATCAGATATCGGTCGGTGGCCGTCGCGATGCACATAGAGATCCCGGCATCCGGCATCCGATCCAGAAAAGCGGTCACGCCCGGCTTTGGCAGAACCTCATAAATGTACGCGTCCTCTATGAGCCGGTTGATTCGATTCATGATCTCCTCCGCCGGAAGAGAAATCCCGTATTCCCTCCGGAAATAGCAGGCAGACTGATGAAGGCTCAGGGCGCGAACGTCTTCCCGCAGGGAGGGCCTCGGCTCTTTGCCGCAGGCACGCAGAAATGCTTCGCCGACACCGTCCCAAACGGACATGGAATCAAACAGGGTCCCGTCAAAATCAAAAATGGCGCATTTGGTTCTCATGCGGTTACCATCTCCTCCGATAAGCTTCGAAGCATCCGGCATTCGCCCTCAATATCCGCGGCGGAGAAAATCGCGCTGACCAGCGCAACGCCCGAAATGCCTGTGCGTGCAAGCTTTGCAATGTTGTTCTTGCCAATGCCGCCGATCGCGACCACGGGAATATCCACGGCAGCGCAAATGTCGCGGAGGGTTTCCAGTGGCAGAAGTTGAACATCCGCCTTTGTGGAGGTGGAGAACACGGCGCCTGCGCCCAGGCAGTCGGCTCCGTTTTGAACGGCCTTGCGCGCTTCGTCGACGGAATGGACCGAAACCCCGATGAGCATATCGTTTCCCACTCTCTGACGCACCTGGTCCACGTCCATATCCTCCTGCCCGACGTGGATTCCGGCGGCGCGGCATTTGATCGCGACTTCCACGTTGTCGTTAATGAAAAGAGGCACGGCGTAGCTTCTGCACAGCCCGGAGATCTCCATGGCTTCGGCCAGAAATTCGGCTTCGCTTAATTCCTTTTCCCGCAGCTGGACGCAGGTTGCGCCGCCCTTCAGGGCCGATTCGACCTGTTCGTATAAGCTCTGCCTGCCACACCATGCCCGGTCAGTGACGGCGTAGAGCAGCATTGTTTTCTTATCGCACTTCATAGTTCGCACCTTTCTCCAGCGTATGCGGTGTCATATTGTAAACCGCGTCGATGATGTAGTTCCTGTAAGTCGCGTTTCCGTCAGCCTCGGTCAATCTCGCATGCGCGAGCTCGCCCGCGCAGCCCATGACCGAAACTGCGGAAACCGCTGCTTCCAGCGGATGCGCGGGATTGGCGGCCGCGAAGGCCGCGGTCATGGCGGATAACTGGCATCCGGTTCCTGTCACCGAGGACATCATTGGGTGTCCGTTTGAAATGCAGAAGGCCCGATTGCTGTCCGCAACAATATCCAAAGCGCCGGTGATTGCGACGATTGCGCCTGTTTTCTTCGCAAACGCTCTGGCAAACGCCACAGCTTCATCCAAGGTTTGCTCGGTAATGCCATCGGCAAGATCCGCATCCACTCCCCTTGTTGTGCCGCTGCCGGACGCAAGCGCCTTCAGTTCGGAGAAATTGCCGCGAATCGCAGTGAATTTCACCGCTTCCAGCAGTCGCGCGGCGGCATCTGTTCTCAGTCTGGAGGCGCCCGCGCCGACAGGGTCCAGCACAACGGGGTGCCTGAGCTCGTTGGCCCGCCTGCCGGCGATCAGCATGGAGGCAATCACCTGTCTGTTCAGCGTGCCGATATTAAGGGTCAAGCCATCGCAAATGGACGTAATCTCCGCGACCTCGTCCGGATCATCGGCCATAATGGGGGAGGCGCCGCAGGCAAGAAGGATGTTCGCGCAGTCATTTGCGGTGACGAAGTTGGTGATATTGTGGATGAGCGGGCGATTTTTGCGCACATTCTCAAGCATCATTCCGATCATAGCAAGTTCCTTTCATCGTTCAAAAACTTCCTGCATATTGCCGAGAATGCGGGCGTGCTGCAGGCTGTAAATCAAAACGGCGGAAATCAATGCGCCGGAGGCGGTGGAGGTCAAAAACGGGACAATGTAGGCATAGAACGCAATCTTAGCCGGGTCCTGCCCCATGAGCAAAACCGCTACAGGGTAGGCGCACAATCCGCCGAGAATTGCAGTTCCGAAGACCTCCGCGATCAGCGTTGCAAGGATGTTTTTGGTTTTTTTGTGAATGAGACCGCACAGCAGAGCGCCGAACATACTGCCGGGGAAGGCCATCAGGCTTCCGAGTCCGGTCAGATTGCGGATCAGTGACGCCGCAAACGCAGCGCCCAGACCGTAGCCCGGGCCGAGCAAAACAGCGCAGAGAATGTTGATGATGTGCTGTATCGGCGAGCACTTGCTTCCGAACACGGGAAAGGAAAACAGACTGCCAACGACGGCCACGGCGCAGAACACACCGGCAAACGCGAGCTTTTGGATTTGTATTTTTTTCATTCGTTATCTCCTTCTGCGATAGGGAAACGTCCGCTTTTGCGTCGGCGCTTCCGGGATGATCGCGGCAATGCAGCCGCATGGCGCTGGAATGTTCGGTCGATGCTTGCTGGCACCCTCTCACGCCGGAACACGGCTTCCCATCGCTGATACGGTGTTGAACACCGTAGAATACAAGACTCAGGGCGCTCCCCCTCAGTCCGCCACAAGAATGTGGGGCTCCTCCTTTCTCAAAATAATAAACCGGAGACATGGATGCCTCCGGTAAAAACCATTCTGTCATGACTTCCTACGGCGGCATTATCCGCATCAGGTTAAAGGGTCGAAGTTCGGTTACTTCCTCTCAGCCTGCTGACACAAGCTCCCCTGTTTTTTGTTCGTTCGGAATTATACACTCCATTTCGCAAAAAATCAAGGGGTGGGGATGAAAAGATTTTCTGATTATGTATGTGCTAAAATGATGTGAACCCCAGAAAACAGAAGACAGGAGCCCTCAAGTGTGGTAAAGTAAGTTTGCTACAACAAACCAAAACACACAAGGAGGCTCCCCATGAACATTCTATCACAAGAGGCGCGGAAAAGGCAAGCGGTAGTTAAGCCTGAATTATTCACGCCAGTGTAGGTAAGGAGCCGAACGCTGGGAAAACGCTGAG
>CALYTU010000016.1 GCA_945487445.1 uncultured Clostridia bacterium
GTTTCTCTTAGCTTGTGCAGAGTTGAATCAATTTGCCTTTTGGCCGCGGTTAATCAACCTGGACTATTCCGAGGATGATAACCCACTGGCGTTCAAAACCGACTTTATCCTCGGCCTGTGCGAGCTTATTATCGGGAGGAAGGACGGTCTCGCGCCGGCTGAGAAATCCGTCATTGATCGCTGTGTCCGTGAGATTTATAAACCCTATCTGGATAACCCGATCCCGGAGAATATGCCGATTCTGGAAGATCTCTATAATAAGCTGCTCGATCAGGAGGAAAAAGAGGCAAGCTTTATCGCCACAGCGCTTGAGATCTACGTCCACGGAAGCCTGAATGTTTTCAATCATCGCACCAACGTGGACGTTGACAACAAGATCGTAAGCTACAACATCAAGGAGCTGGACAAGCAGTTGAAAAAGATCGGAATGCTGATTGTCCAGGATCAGGTCTGGAATCGGCTTACAAGAAACCGCGAAGCCAAAAGATATACCCGGTATTACATCGACGAATTCCATCTGCTGCTGAAAGAAGAGCAAACGGCGGCCTACTCCGTCGAAATCTATAAGCGTTTCCGGAAATGGGGCGGCATTCCCACCGGCTTGACGCAAAATGTCAAGGATTTTCTTCGGTCGAAGGAGATTGAAAATATCTTTGATAACTGTGATTTCATCCTGATGCTCAACCAGGCAGACGGCGACCAGGAGATTCTCGCGCCTCGGCTCCACATCTCGGAGCAGCAGCTTTCCTACGTTACGCAGGCACCGGCAGGGTCCGGGCTGCTTTTCTTCGGAAATACGATCATCCCCTTCAGGGATCGCTTCCCGAAGGACAGTTCGCTTTATCGGCTTATGACCACCAAGCCCCAGGAAGTTGCCGCAGCAGAGGATAAGCCGTCATGAGCATCAAGGTAAAAACAAACGGCAGCGTCGGCCTGAAATTTGGCCCAGAGGAAAAAACCGCTGCGTCGAAACGAAAAAGGAAGGGCGCAAATTTCCTTGTAGAAAATGCCTCCGGACCAATCCTGAAGACAGAAGCGGCTCCGACTTCCTTAAAGGCAACGACGCAGACGATGCTAAAAAACGATACTGCGACTGCGCTATCCGTAGCCCAAAGTGATTTCGTGAAAGCCGGAGATGAAGGAAAGCTTCGTATGGAGCAGGATGCTCCGCAGCAGTTGACGCCGCAGCGACCGTTTCCCCGAAAAGGTGACGGAGCTGTTGAGGCCGCGCCGCGTCAGAAGCTGTACTTTGACCAGCGGACAGGAAGAACCACTAATCGGCTGCGTTTCCACGAAAAGCAGGAACACACGACCAGGAGGGCGGCCGATGGCGCACTTCGATTTGCGAACCGTGCAACACCCGGCGCGAATGAAAACACTGATCCCAGCAAGGAAAGCGCACAGTTTGCGAAGTCAACAGCGAAAGAAACCGTTTATCGCGCCGGGAGCGGCGCGAAAAGACTGCATCAGCATCGCGTAAACCGCAGAAATGCCGTAGACGCTGTTCCCGGTGAAACGGAGGCTCCCGTCAAACTGTCGAATCCCATCTCAAAGCGTATGCAAAAGAAGAACATCAAGAAGCAGTATGCCGCAGCTCGGTACAACCGTGCGGCTGACGTTCCGGGTCCTTCTGCTGCAAGCTCCGTAGTCAGAAAAGGCGGTGCTACGGCCAAAAGAACCTCGCGTTTTGCCGAGAAGGGAAAAAAACTGCTGCACTTTGCCAAAAAGAAGGGTCTGAGCATAATAGCTCTTATTGCTGCGGTCATAATGCTTCCCACGCTCTTGCTGCCCTCCTGCGGGATGCTGATGGGCGGCGGCTCGGGGATCATTGATATGACCTCCTATCAGCCGGACGATGATGCCCTCCTCGGTGCGGAAGCTGCATACTGCGAGATGGAGGATGCCTTGCGAGAACGCCTGGACAGTGCTAACTATGAAGCGGCACATGATTACGACGAATATCATTATGAGCTGGACACCATCGAGCACGATCCGTATGTGCTGATTTCCATGCTCTGCGCGGCCCATGAAGGAGCATGGACGCTGGAAGAGGTCATGCCAACCTTGGAGCTGTGGTTTTCCATGCAGTACACCGTTACCGAAACCGTGGTGGAAACCCCCATAGAAACGGACCCTCCCGAACCATTGGACCCGCCATCACCGTCTGACCCTCCTCGTCCTCCCGGACCCAGGCCGGGCGGCGAAGAGCCGCAGAGCAACCGCGCAGAGGCCCAGGCTGACGATCCGGCTCCCGAGACCTATAAGACCTGTACCGTGAAGCTGGAAAACTTCAACCTTGCACATCTTCCCGTATATACCCTTTCGCAGTCCCAATTAGAGGTTTATTCCATGTATATGAGCACCCTGGGAAATCGGGAGGACCTCTTCCCGGATTCGGAATATGTCGGACGATACGGAGAAGGCTCATATATGGACTATGCGATTCCCACGGAGGCCTTATCGGATGAAAAATTCGCCGCAATTATGGCGGAGGCCACAAAATACCTCGGCTATCCCTATGTTTGGGGCGGCGCATCTCCGGCGACCTCATTTGACTGCTCGGGCTACGTGTCATGGGTTATCAACCACTGCGGACTTGGCTGGAACATTGGCAGGCGCGGCGCAACAGGGCTGTATAACTTATGTACGCCCACGTCAACGCCACACCCCGGCGACCTGGTTTTCTTTGAAAACACTTATCAGGCATCGCCGCAACCGCTTTGCACGCACGTCGGCATCTACGTCGGCGTTAACCCTGAAAATGGGCATCGCATGATGATTCATTGCGGAGACCCTATCAGCTATGCAGACCTGAGCAATTCGTATTGGGTCGAGCATCTGTACGCTTTTGGCAGACTGCCCGATCCGTAAAAATGACAAGGAGGAAATTTATATGCTTAACCAATGTAACATCATGGGCCGCCTCACCCGCGACCCGGAGCTCCGTCGAACGCAGTCCGGCACCCCCGTCGCTACCTTCTCCCTGGCGGTGGACAGGGATTATGCCAACAAGGAAACCGGAGAGCGCCAAGCGGATTTCATCGACGTGGTGGCGTGGCGTCAGACTGCGGAGTTCGTCAGCAAATACTTCTCCAAGGGCCGCATGGCCGTGGTATCTGGCCGCCTGCAAATGCGGCAATGGACCGACGATCAGGGCAACAAGCGGACCAAGCTCGAAATCAAGGCCAACAACGTCTACTTCGGCGATTCCAAGCGTGAAGGTTCGCCTGACGAAGCCCCTGATCCGGCCGCTCCCGCAGCTTCCGCAGACTTCGATATGATGGAAGACGACGACAGCGAGCTTCCGTTCTGACCCGGGAGGAGTTGAAGCATGAACCAAAAAATCAAGCGGCTGCGCGCGGAAATTGAAAAAAACGAAGGCAAAATAGCCGCGCTGCAAGAAAAGAACCGCGACCTTAGAAAGGAGCTTCAAGCCCAGGAGAACATGGAGATCGTCGGGCTTGTCCGTGAACAAGGTCTTTCCCTGGAAGAGCTTGCGGTTATGATGCGGCAGATCCGGGAAAATCCCATACCGCCCGCATATCCGACACAAAACGATCAGGAGGTAAAAAACGATGCGTAAACACACTATGCGGATGCTGGCCGGACTGCTGGCCATAGTGCTCTGCATCACCGCTTTGACCATTCCGGCCTTTGCGGACCCGGAGGAAACCGAAACTACCAAGCCGGAGATCGTGACGCCGGTGGAAGAAGAACCACCCGTGATCTCAACCACCGGACCCAGCGACACCGTTACGCCGGAGACAGAGGCTCCCGTCACGGAAGTGCCAACGGAGTCTGCGACCGAGGCAACAGAGCCGGAAACAACGCTTGCCACGGAGCCCACAGAACCGGTAGAAGCTACGGAACCGGTAGAAGTCGCAGAACCGGACGGCACTCCTCGCAGCCGGTTTCGCTTCACCCCGGACGGACAGCTCACGCTGATTGACGATTTTGAGTACGTCGGCATGGACGCCGATGGAAACACCCTGTCCAAGCAGTTTCTGACCGTCGAGACCCGAGACGGTCATTACTTTTACATCATCATCGACCGGACCGGCGACACAGAAAATGTCTACTTTCTGAATCAGGTGGACGCCGCAGACCTTTCTGCCATTACGCAGATCGAGCAGAACGGCAACGACACTCCGACGCCTGCGAAGCAGACCGAGCCCGCGAAAGAAAACACAGAGCCGACATCTACATCAGAGCCCAAAACGGAAACCGATGATCCGGGCGGCGAGAAGCCCAAGGAAGAGCCCTCCAAGCTGAAGGCATACCTTTCCCTCGGAGCCATCGTGTTGATTGGTGTTGGTGCTGCTGTCGTCCTGATCCTTCGCCGCAGGAAGGCCGCCAAAGCAAGCCCGAAGCTGCCGGAATACGATGATGACGACGAAGATGACGAGGAGTTGGAAACTGAACCGGACGAAGACGCAGGAGACGTAGACGACGAAGATGATGAATAGGAGGATGCCGCATGAAACTTGTCATTGCTGAAAAGCCCTCCGTTGCTCAGAGCATCGCGGCGGTACTCGGCGCAACCTCCAGAGAGAACGGTTATCTGGTGGGAAACGGGTATCTCGTATCCTGGTGCTTCGGTCATCTGGCGGAACCGGCGCAGCCGCAGGAATATGACCCCAAGTTTAAGACGTGGCGGCTTGATGACCTTCCCATCATCCCAGCGGCATTTCGGTTTATTGTGCAGAAGGACACCCAGCAGCAGTTTAACCTTCTGCGAAAGCTGATGACCGACGCCAAGACCGAGGAAGTCATCAACGCCTGCGACGCCGGGCGAGAAGGCGAGCTCATATTCCGCTCGGTCTACTATCTCGCCGGGTGCAGCAAGCCCATGAAGCGCCTTTGGATCTCCAGCATGGAGGATTCCGCAATCCGGGAAGGTTTTACGAACCTTCTTCCGGGAGAAGAAAAGGACGGCCTTTATCAAGCGGCCCTATGCCGTGCGGAAGCTGACTGGCTCGTTGGCATCAACGCGAGCCGGTTTTTCTCCCTCGTCTACAATGATCGTCTGAACGTCGGGCGCGTCATGAGCCCGACCCTCGCGCTCCTGGTCCAACGCACGGCGGAGATCGAAGCCTTCACCCCCGTCCCGTTTTGGAAAGTCCAGCTCGATCTCGGCGGCTTTTTCGCGGAAACGGAACGTATCAGCGAGAAAAGCAAAGCAAAGGCGTTGGCTGCGGCCTGCTCCGGTCCTGCAAAAGTTATCTCTGTGGAGTGTAAGGAAAAATCCGAAAAGGCCCCTGCCCTCTATGACCTGACTACACTGCAGCGTGACGCCAACCGCGCCCTGGGCTACACCGCCCAGCAGACCCTCGACTATACGCAGAACCTCTACGAAAAGAAGCTCTGCACCTATCCCCGCACAGACAGTCGCTTCTTGACGGACGATATGGCATCCAGCGTTCCGACAATTGCCGCCGTTTCCGCTACGTTGCTTGGCCTGGATGTTATCACGGAGGTGAACGCAGCGCAGGTTTGCAACAGCAAGAAAGTAACGGATCACCATGCGATTGTCCCCACGTCGAATGCGACGAAAAAAGCAATGGAGGAGCTGCCGGGCGGCGAGCGCGAGATTCTCAAGCTGATCGCCGGTGAAGTCCTCCGCGCTGTTTCCGGGCCGCACAAGTACGCCGAGACCACTACAGAAATCAACTGTGCCGATGCCAGCTTTACCGCAAAAGGTAAGACGGTCAGAGAGTACGGATGGAAGCTATATGCTGTGCAAGATCAGAGCAGCGAGGATAAAGCCGAGAATCCCGACAGGGAGCTTCCCAAGCTCACGAAGGGTCAGGAGCTGCCTGTCCAGGCCGTAAAGGTGAAAGAAGGGAAAACAAGCCCGCCCAAGCCCTTTACCGAAGACACGCTGCTGTCCAGTATGGAGACTGCCGGCGCGAAGGAGACGCCGGACGACGCCGAGCGGAAAGGGCTCGGAACCCCGGCGACACGCGCCGGGATTATCGAAAAGCTCGTTTCCTGCGGCTATATCGACCGGAAGAAGGCCAAAAAGATCACAAACCTGCTGCCAACCGATTCCGGCAAGGCAGTTATCACCGTACTCCCGGAGGACCTCCAATCTCCGCTGCTGACTGCCGAATGGGAACAGCGCCTGAAACAGGTGGAGCGTGGCGAAGTGGAGCCGGAACGGTTCCTCGCCGGAATCATCGAAATGGTGAAAGAGATTATTTCCGGCTACACCGCACCGCCCGGAGCAAACACGCTTTTCCCAAAGCCGGAGCTTGCCGAGCTTGGACGCTGCCCCCGCTGTGGGAAAAAGGTCGTTGAGAATACCAAGGGCTTTGTCTGCGAGGATCGGAGCTGCGGCTTCGCTATGTGGAAGAAGAGCCGCTTCTTCAGCGCCAAGGGTAAAACCTTCACGGCAGAGATTGCGAAAAAGCTGCTGGAGCACGGAGAGGTGAAGCTTACAGGCTGCAAGTCCGAATCCTCAGGCCGAACCTACGACTGCAAGGCGATCCTTGTTGATGACGGCAAAACCACCGATTACCGGATCGAGTTCCTGAACCGGAAGCAGGGAGGGAGAAGTCAATGAGCAGAGTCGGCTTGACGAAAGAGGAGAAGGAGACCTTTATCTCCTTCTCCGAAGCGGATAAAACCGCTGCGGTCTCCACCTACAACACCCGGCTCCACCATAAGCTGGAAAAGCTGGCGGAGGACCACCCGGATCAAATCCGAAAAAGAGGTGGCGGAGGTTCTGGACCGTCCGAATATACCGTACCGATTGCCTGCATCAGCATCCGTCCTCCGTACAGCGAAGCCCGGAAAAAGGCTGATAGCGAAAGAGCCCTGCGCGCCGGCTGCCGGCCGCCCGGCGGTCGCAGCAAATAAGCCTCAAAAACCCTTGAAAAATCAAGAAGAATCCGACGTATACGTGGGAGGTAATTATGCCGGAATTTACAAAAAAATCAACACAACAGAAAGTCAAGGAGATCACTGACAGCATCGAGAAAGGCCTTCTGGAAATGTTCGAGAGTGACCGCTATCAGAGCTACCTTGACACCATGAGCCGCTTTCATTCTTACTCCGTCAACAACACGCTTCTGATCCACATGCAGCGGCCCAACGCCACACACGTTGCCGGCTTCAATGCGTGGCGGGATAAATTCGAGCGACACGTCAAAAAAGGTGAGCGCGGCATTCAGATTATCGCGCCTACGCCGGTTTTGAAAAAAATCCGGGAGGCCGTCATCGACCCGGACACAAAAAGGCCTGTCCTGGATGCCGAAGGTAAACCGGTCACCGAGGAAAGAAATGTAAAGGTTCCGCTGTTTAAGCCGGTTACGGTGTTTGATGTCAGCCAGACGGAGGGGAAACCTCTGCCGGAGCTGGTCAGCACCCTGACGGGCGACGTGGAACACTATGACGCCTTTGTGGAAGCCCTGCGGCGATCTTCGCCGGTTCCAATCGAGTTTGAGCAGATGGAAACAGGAATGGACGGATACTTCAGCGCTGCCAATCAGAAAATTGCGATCCGTCCGGGCATGAGCCAGGTGCAGACTGTCAACGCTATGGTCCATGAGATCGGGCATTCCAAGCTCCACGATTATGACGTGCTCCTTGCGGCGGCCAGAGCAGACGGCGGCCCTAATCCGGTCAAAAAGGACCGCAAAACCGAAGAGGTGGAAGCTGAAAGCGTCTCCTACACGGTCTGCCAATACTTTGGGATAGAAACAGCGGAAAACAGCTTCGGGTATATCGCCGACTGGTCTAACGGCAAGGAGCTGAAAGAGCTCCGTGCCAGCCTCGAAGCGATTCGGCAAACCTCATCCGCTCTCATCCAGGATATCGAGAAAAACTATGCTGCCGTCTGCAAAGAGCGCGAGCTGGATCGAGAGCAAAAGCACGAGAAGCCTGTGAAGGAAAGCGCTCCTGAAGTTCCTGAAAAGCCTACCCCAACGCAAGACGCCTACTTCTCCTATGCATCCGCCGTCTGCGACCACGCCGAGGAGCTGGGACGGGCGGGGCTGATAACGCTTCCCTTCGGCAGCCATGACAAAGAGACCTTTACGGAAATGTACGCCGATACGCTTCGGCGCAATGGCCCAAAAAACGCCAGGGCGGTTCTGGACGACTATGCAGAACAATCCGGTTATCCGACACCGCCAAGATTGCTGAAGCAGCTTGACGAGCTGAATGCGCTGTGGGACGCACATCTTTCCTACACGCTGAATGTCAGCCCGATTGACCCCAACAGCGCGTATATCTCATCTATTCGACCGGACGGCGCTATGGACGAAGGGGCTCTTTTCAGCGGGCCTACAAACGTGTGTAAAAGCATCATAGCGGAGCTCAGGGATCGCAGCATGACAGCAGCCCAGGCCAGAGCGCTGAACAGGCAATGGAATGAAAGCTTATTGCCTCCTGGTCCGTCCGAAGCCCTGTATTTCGTCGAAGGCAAAAACTACGTGCATCTTCAGATGACGGATAACGGCTTCGACTACACGTTGTATGACGCCGATACCAAAAGGCTGGTGGACGGCGGCCAATTCTCTGTGGACGCCGCGCAAAAGCATATTTCCGCAGAGACGATGATCGAAGCCGCTTTGATCGAGGTCTGTATTATGCAAGGGCTGGATAACGTCGGATACCAGGAGTGTTCTCTTGACCGACTGGATCAACTCCGGGAGGCCAACTTGAGCTTGGAACACATGGTAATAGACGAGTACCCCATGCCGGATGCCTCTATGGAGCCTGATGCGCTGGAAAAGAACGGCTGCCCAGACGCTGCCGCGCTGCTACCCCTATCACGGGATCGGGCAAGGGAGCTTTTTGCGGAAGGCTTTACTGTTTTCGTGATCGACAAGAACGGCGACCCGATGATGTGCATGGAAGAAGCTGACATTACGGACGCCACGGAAAAGCTCTTTGCGCTGGAACGCCACGAGTGGCAGCAGAGCAAAGATTTCCGTGTTATGATCCGTGATAACCGGCTGGATCATCAGGCGGAGCGTGAGGAGGCTTTTTTACACTATCCCGTAGACGCCTTTGCGATCTATCAGATCAGCGACAAATCTCCCGAGCGACGGGACCGGATTTTTTCGGACCTCGAATCTATCCAGGCGCGTGGGCTGGAGCCCAGCCGCGAGCATTATGATCTTATTTACACCGGGACGCTGAACGAACATCCTGACCTGAAGGGCCCCGAAGACGCCTTCCATATTTTCAACCTGGAGCGTCCGGATGATTTCGGCGGCCACAGTCTTTCCGTCAGTGACATCGTTGCGCTGAGGCAGTCCGGTGTGGTAACATATCATTACTGCGACAGCGTTGGTTTTGAGGAAGTCCCCGATTTTCAAAAACCCGAAAACTATCTGAAGGCTGCTGAGATGGCGCTGGAAGACGATTACGGGATGATCGACGGAATCATCAACAACGGCCCGAAAGATCAAGGGCCGACGCAGACAGAGAAAGCGCTGCCCTCGGATCAGCGTCCTTCCGTCCAGGAGCGGCTCCGAGAGCTTCAGCAAGAAGTCAATGACAGAGAAGAACAAGACAGAGCGCACCAAACGCGCCAAGAGAGGAGTATCTAAATGAACAACACCCTTACCTATGAGGAACGGCAGCTCATGGCCATTTATCTCGGGGACAGCGACGGCACCAGAGAAGGCCTGATCGCCACGCTGGAAAACATGAGAACCTACCTGAACCCAGATGAAGAAGCGGAGCTCCTGACGCTGACCGATTCTGCCCTGGAGCATCTGCGCGGCATGGATGACGAAGCGTTTTCCCAGCTCGATCTGTTCCCGGATCTTTAAGCCGTCATCCCAGTGCGGCGTCTGTCGTTTCCCCGGCAGACGCCGCTATAGTTTTTTGAGCGAAAGGAGCAATTATGGCAACAAAGGTAGATTATTTAAGAACGCTTGCAGAGCAGACGGCAAGGAGCATTACCTGGGACACGGAGAAATGGACGGAATATCTCCGAACCGCAGGAAAGCTGTACAAGTACCCGTTTGAGGATCAGCTTTTGATCCATGCGCACAGGCCGCAGGCTACCGCCGTTGCGGACTACGACGTTTGGAACAAGCGTATGGGCCGGTACGTCCGCCGCGGCACTAACGGCATCGCGCTCCTGGACGAAGCTGCGGAGCCGGCCCGTATCCGTTATGTCTTCGATATTGCGGATACGGGAAGAAAAGAAAACTCCAAAACTCCGTATCTCTGGCAGTTCACCGATGAACATTTCCCGCTGATAAGCGAAGCGTTTGAAGCAGAATACCAGGCTCCAGCGGAAGAAGGGCTTGCGCTGCAAATTAAAACTGCGGCGTTTCTGCTTTCAGACGAACACTGGAAATCTTTTCACAGTGATATTCTCCGCATCGTTGACAAATCCTCCCTGGGCGATTATGATGAAGACACCGTAAGAAATGTGTTCTCCTCTGCTGTCGCAGCCAGCGCAGCGTATGCAGCATTATCCCGATGTGAATTATATCCTGATCCGATTGTAACCGGAGCAGATTTTCGGGATATTCCGCTGTTCAATACGCAGAGCGCCGTAAAAATACTCGGCACTGCGGTGAATGCGGTAAGCGGTACAATCCTGCGGAGAGTAGAAACCATTGTAAAGGCGTATGAGCGTGATAAGCTCAGAGAAAGGAGCGCAGAAAATGAGCATCAAAATCATGGGACACAACATCGAAGACCTGCCCTCGAAAGTAGACCCGAACAACGGCCTGACGTATTATCAGGTGGGGGAGGTTTGGCTTCCGGGACTCGTGGTAGAGGAGGAGACGGACAACCGTCCCTTCGGGAAATACAGCCGCCTCCGGAAAGCGTACCTGAAGGAGAACCATCCACACATTTACACGGACTATCTGCTGTCCGGGACGCTGGACAAGCATCTGAGGGACGTGGAGGAGGAAGCGTGGAAGCGCCTCGATCAGTTGACGCCTCAGATGGAGAAGGAAGCGGGAGTGACCGAGGAGCTTCGCCGGACGGACCCGCTGCGCTGGGCCGGCCTGAAGAACAACGTCAGGGCGAGCGCAGAGGAGATCATCTATCAAGAACTGATCTACGTCTGAATGACGCAGCTCCGTCTGAAGGCGCAGGAACGCAACTCAGCTTTTTCCCGACAGAGGCTGAACAATTACAGATCATCCAGGAAGCGGAGAGCGCACAGGCTGCGCCCTTCGCTTCTTCTGTTCCCCAGGAGATCATCGACGATTTTCTGCGCTTCGGCTCCAATACGGCAAAGAGCCGGATGCGCCTTATCGCTGCCCTTTATCCATGGCATACTCCTGATACCGACTGGCTCACGGAAAAGGCCCGCGAGACGTTTGTGAATATTTTACGGCGTGAGTATCACGGCGGCTACGGCCTTATCGTGGATGGAGAAAAATACGCTGCATGGTACGACGATCAAGGTCTTCGCGTCTGTAGGGGAACTTCCGCACGGTATTCCCCATTCGCACAGACAGTCCCCTGGAACGACGTGCTGGAGCGCGTGTGGCACCTGTACGGCGACGGAAAGTTTTCGACCAACGTGGAGGCTGTCGAAGCACACGGCAACGAGTGCAGCGAGGTCGCTCTGTCCCTCCTGTATCTCTACTTTGACCGTTCCGAGAAATGCAGAGAAGGCAAATATCTTTCCTCCCTCGATCCCTATGTCGGCGGCGGCTATACGGAAGAGCAGGCAAAGCTTGCCGAGGCGTTGGTCGATAAAGACAAGGCCTATGCGATAAAAGAAGATCTGGACGCCTTTATGGAAGCCTACGACACCGACCGTTCACTCCTTAACTGGCATTATCATAAGCTCCCCCTGATTGAATCCCGTTTTGCCTCGCTTCTTGTTTCGTGGGATAGTGTTGTCCCGCAGGCTGCTGCGGAGCTTACGCATAATCCGTTTATTACGGAGGACGAGCTTGATGCGGCAATCTCCAGCGGCAGTAATTATGAGGGCGGCAAAAAGCGCATATACGATTATTTCACTGTTCAGCCTCCGCACACGCAGAAAGACAAGGCGGATTTCCTGATGGACGAATTCGGCACGGGCGGCTACAGTCATGCCCTCTCCGGCGCGGATTCCAGCATGGAGGATTACGATGCAAAAGGTATGCGCTTCAAAAAAGGCGACTGCCCGGAGGTCACGATCTCCTGGCCGAATGTGGCAAAGCGGATTGATACGCTGATCCGCATGAACCTCTATCTGACGCCGGAGGAACAGGCAAGGGAGGCCACGATCCGGGACGCACATTATGAGCCGGAGGAAAGCGAAAGCCTTCCTGGGGACGATCCTGACGCACCTAGCGATGAACCATTTGACGTTGCCGTAGAGAACGCTATCTCTGAAGAGACGCCGAAGAATGAAGTAATTTCCATCGGTGAAGAAGGCCATACGCTATATCTTTACGATCCAAACGGGCTTTCAGGCGAGTCGGATCTGAATGGCAGAAAACGCCAGCCGGAGGAGGCGCTTGTAGTTGCAGCCCCGGCAGCATATCTGTCCAGCGACATCATGTTCGCAAAGGATGTGACCTTCCTGAAAATCGGACGTGATATTTCGGCAGAGGATTTGACAGGAACGAAGGAAGATCAACTTGCGGCGATGAAGAAGGCAGCCGCCTCCATTCATTCGGAGCCCTGGGAGGCATACACGCAAGCAAAGCAGGATTTCCAGGATGGAATCGTCCTTCTCCGTGTTGGCGATGATTATGAAATCCTGGGCGAAGATGCGGAAAAGGCTGCGGACGCCCTGGGCCTTTCACTTTCGTCCAGGCATATCCCAAACGTCCCAAACGGCAGGGTGCCGATGTGCCGGTTTTCTATGTCTGATCTTTACGGCAATGTGCGGAAGCTCAACGAAAAATGGAACGTCCGGACCGTAGATTACAAGGACGAAAACCATGAGCAGAGGATTTCGGAAGACTATCCCTCATTCTTCAACCTTCTGCTTCAGGGTAAAAAGACCGGTCGGACAAGGGTGGAACGAAACTACAAGGCCTTTGCCCGGCTGTTCCCGGAGATCATCGATGGAACGTATCGCTATCTGCAATTACGGGCTCCTGAGGAGACCGGCTATATGCCCTTGACGATTGAAAAGATCGGGGACAACGAATATTCCGTGTCGCACCATTACGAATCCAACGGAGATTTGATGTACGATCCGGAGATGACCTTCCGCATTGACGCCGAGCTGGGAACGCTGGAGCCGCTGACCTTTCGACAGGATGGCAGCCCCGCATTATATCAGGAGGTCTATCCGGAGCCCGGCAAGTGGATTCCAAAGCTCCGAAACTCCCTGTCTTCATTTACGGAAACATGGCTCAAAAATATCGAAGCGCAGGGCCGCGTCTGCTTCCGTGCCATCGCAGAGCGAGACGGCGAAGACGTGGAGTTTTCCTTCGACGAGGCCGGGAATCCTGTGCCGCTGGAACAGCAAGGGACAACGGAACTTGTTGCCGACCAGCGCGCAGCGGGAAAAGCCAGCGAAAAGAAATATGATATTGGCTTCGGCTATAAAGGAAACGGCTTGACCGTCTGGAACCGCCTGGAAATCCAAAACGGCGATTACAAGACGATCGCGCACATCGACGCGGATAGGCGAGTGTCTATCTATGATGCTACACTCCCGGAGGATATTATAGCGCAGATATACGACGTTGCCGCACATTCGGAAATGACGGTCTCTGCGACCCAGGATACGCCGGTGTTTACAGCACCTGCCCAAGAGCGTGTACGGCAAGAGACTGAGCATCGTGAAGATGGATTATCTGCTCGATACGAAGAGTATCAGGCGCTGAAGGAGGCAGATGCTTTTACGGCAGATGGTCTGCTGCTTTATCAGATGGGCGAGTTTTATGAGCTGTTTGGCGAAGATGCCGAGACCGCGGCAAACGCCCTGGATCTCACCGCTGTCACCTGGAACAGTCCCGAACACGGCCCTGTCAGCATGGTAGGGATTCCCAGGCACAACTTGGAGCACTATCTTACTATCCTCCGGGACACGCACGATGTAACTGTGGCCTCTGGCGGCAGCGCGAAGCGGTATCTATCCATCGACCACGAAGCGAAGAAAGCAATAAACGAGCATGAAGCGGAGTTTGGCGCTGACGGTTGGAGGGCCTTCGGCGGGCACCCCGATTTTATGGACGAAACGGAGCAAGGTGCGCCCTCGCACGATACTCCACCACAGCCTTCCGACGCTGATCCGGCGCCCATGGACGCGGCACCAGTAGAAAATGCGGCCCATCACGATACTGCCAAGCAGCAGGAGCCCACAACAGTCCGGGAAATGACCCCGGAAGAGATTGACGACGCACTGCGCAGTTGGAACGGAAGGGCTGAAAGCAAAAACGCCGTGGTGCAATATATGCAGGAGCATGGCAGAGAACGCGGAGCCGCCGAATGGCTGAAAAACGAGTTCAAGTCCAAAAACACCGATCTGTTTGATCGCGTCCGGCTCGAAAAGGGGCTGACGCTTATCAACATGGACGGCAGCGCGGAAACCGTCCTGCCGTGGCCAAAGGTCCAGCGCCGGATTGCACAGCTCATCCGGAACAACACATTCCTTTCGCCGGAGCTGTCGGAGCAGGAAACGGAACAGTCGCCGGAAATCAGAGCATCAGAGCCGGAAGCGGCTGGAGCCGAAGGCGAAATCGACAACGGCGAGGCGTACCAGGCTGCCGTCCCCGGCGCGGAGCTTGTGACGCCCGAAGAGAATGAGCGGCAAGCCTTTGAGATCAAAAGCCTCGCGGATCTGAAACGTCATATCACGGTTGGCGCGGAAGTTGTCTGTACTTATCATGCAAATCATCCTGATCTTGTCGGCCTGACCCGTGTGGTCTCCAAGGTGCAAACCAACGGTTTTTATTCGCAGATCAAAGATCAGCCGCATCACAAGTGGTCGGTTTGCAACAGCGGAAACGGTATCTACTCTGATTTCCAAAAAGCGGACACCTATCGCTTTACCAACACGCCCAACGGGACGTCCATACAAATCCTCGACCGTCACGATGAAGACCGTGAGACTGTCCTGCTTGAAATGATGGTCTATCCTGGCGTCAGCGTGGAGCGAGCGGAGCAGGAGCAGACGCCAATCGCGCCGGCGCAAATGCCGGATGAAATGCAGCCGCGCTGGCCGGTAGACGTTGGAGACACGCTGTATCTGGAAGACGGCAAGGCGTTCATCGTCGAGCAGCTTTCCGACAACCATATCCAACTCCGCGATCCGACATTGATTTACCCGATCCTTCGCGCAGAAAGCTATGAAAGCTTCCAGCGGCTCATGGATCGCTTTCCGCAGCCTGGCGTCACAGACGACGAACCCGTTGCGGCTGACGAGCCGGAAATCACCTACGAACCCATTGTGGTAAACAACGACACGCCCAGCGGCGAGTCCTTTGACGTTGCGATTCAGACGATCCGGAGGGGTGAACCGAAAGAGCCGATACAAGTGAAGCCCGAAAACTTCCGCATCACGGACTTCCATCTCGGCGAAGGCGGCCCGAAGGCGAAGTTCCGCGCCAACATGGAAGCGATCAAGACTTTGAAGCAGGTCGAAGCTGAAGGCAGATATGCCACGCCGGAGGAACAAGAAACGCTGTCCCGCTACGTCGGCTGGGGCGGCCTGGCAGACGCCTTTGACCAGGACAAGCGGGAATGGAGTACCGAGTTCAAGGAGCTGAAAGAAACCTTAACGTCGGAAGAGTATGCGGCTGCCCGTGCCTCCACCCTGAACGCACACTATACCAGCCCTACCGTGATCCAAGCAATCTATGACGCGATGCTCAGAATGGGCTTCACTTCCGGAAATATCCTGGAGCCTGCCTGCGGTGTCGGCAACTTTTTCGGCATGCTGCCGACAGAGCTCAATGGCTCAAAGCTGTACGGCGTCGAGCTTGACAGCGTTTCCGGTCGCATTGCAAAGCAACTCTATCCCCAGGCGAACATCACTGTAGCGGGCTTTGAGACCACAGACCGCAAGGATTTTTATGATCTCGCCATCGGCAACGTCCCCTTCGGGCAGTACCAGGTAAACGACCGGGCTTACAACAAGCTCGGCTTTTCTATCCACAATTATTTCTTTGCCAAAGCTCTGGATCAGGTCCGTCCTGGCGGCGTCGTGGCTTTCGTCACAAGCCGCTATACGATGGACGCCAAGGACAGCACGGTGCGCCGTTACCTTGCCCAGCGCGCAGATTTCCTCGGCGCGGTCCGTCTGCCCAACAACGCCTTCCGGGCCAATGCCGGCACAGATGTTGTCTCAGACATAATCTTCCTCCAAAAGCGTGACCGCCCCTCTCTGGAGGAACCGGACTGGCTGTTTACGGCGAAGAATATTGCCGATGATACTCCGGCAAAAGTTGGCGACATCATTACATTCCAAAGAGGCTATCCGTACAAAGAGGTCAAGGCCGAGGTAAAAGAGGTGGCCAACGTCTATGGTACAACCTACTATGGCATCGAGATCGAGCAGCTCGGAAAAACCCGGATTTACTCCGGCTCTGTTACGCATATCGAGCGGAAGGATTTTGTTTATGAAATCAACCAATATTTCCTTCAGCATCCGGAAATGGTGCTCGGTGAAGCTGCCTCTGAAAGTACGCAGTACGGTCGCCTGGATTAC
Source organism: uncultured Clostridia bacterium (assembly GCA_945487445.1). Taxonomy (GTDB): domain Bacteria; phylum Bacillota; class Clostridia; order Oscillospirales; family Oscillospiraceae; genus JAFRPC01. The sequence continues at coordinate 16,595 of CALYTU010000016.1, forward strand.
ACGGTTAAGCCGACAGAAGGAGCTGACCTGTCTGAGCAGCTCCAAGAGGCCGTAAGCAAGCTGCAAGGCAGCTATAAGCCTATGGAGCAGGTCGATCTTGATGTGGATAGTCCTCGATCTGAAACAATGCCGGCAGATCCCACGGTACGGAATTACACCTATACGCTGATCGACGGGAAGTTGTGGTTCCGGGAGAACAGCATCATGCGCCGCGCAGACGATCTCTCTGCCTCGGCAGAAGCCCGTATCAAGGGTATGGTGGAGCTGCGCGACTGTCTGCGTTCTCTGTTGGACCTGGAGCTGGACGATTACACAACAGACGTAGAAATCGCAGAGAAGCAGAAAGAACTAAGCGAGCTGTACGACGCCTTCACGGAAAAACACGGCATGATAAATGACCGTGTAAATGAGATTGCCTTTGCCGAAGATACATCCTACTTCCTCCTTTGCTCCCTGGAGGAGCCGGAGAAGGACGGAAAAACTTACCGCAAGGCGACGGATATTTTCACGAAAAGGACGATCAAGCAGCAGCGCAGCATCGACCACGTGGATACCGCGTCTGAGGCACTCGCCGTTTCCATCGGTCAGTATGCAGCCGTGGATTTGCACTTCATGGCCCGGCTCATGGGCGGCGAGGAATACATCCCGCAGATCGTCGAAGATCTACACGGCGTTATTTTCAAATCTCCGGATTCCGGCCCCTTCGATTTTGCTGACAGCGGCGAGCATTGGGATAAGGGCTGGCAGCCCGCGGACGAATACCTCTCCGGCAACGTGCGGCGGAAACTGCGGCAGGCCCAGAGCGCAGCCAAGGACAACCCGTTCTTCGAGATCAACGTGGAAGCTCTGAAACGCGCCCAGCCCAGGGACCTTGAGGCGTCCGAGATCGAGGCCCGATTGGGCAGCACGTGGATTTCTCCGGAGATTTTCGAGCAGTTTATGATTGAGACTTTCAAAACCCCGTCCTATCTTCAGGACAATATGCGCATTCGCTTTTCTCCACGCACTGCGGAATGGTTTATCGAGTGTAAGGGCTCCGTAGGCTACGGCGATATGACTGCCCACAGCGTTTACGGCACATCTCGCGTAAATGCCTATGAGATTCTGGAGGACAGCTTGAATCTGCGGGATGTCCGCGTCTATGACAAGATCGAAGAGGATGGCAAGGAAAAAAGGGTCCTGAACGTCAAGGAAACCACCCTGGCCGCACAGAAGCAGCAGTCCATTCGAGACACTTTCAAGGACTGGCTCTGGAAGGACCAGAAGCGCCGAGATAAGCTGGTTCGGCAGTACAACGAGGAGATGAACAGCACCCGGCCCCGCGAGTACGACGGTCAGCACCTTGTCTTCTCCGGGATCAACCCGGATATTGTGCTGCGGGACCATCAGCTCAACGCGATTGCCCATGTGATCTACGGTGGGAATACGATGCTCGCCCACGAGGTCGGCGCCGGCAAGACGTTTGAAATGGTGGCCGCTGCGATGGAAAGCAAACGCCTGGGCCTGTGCAGCAAGAGCTTGTTCGTCGTCCCCAACCACCTTGTCAGCCAGTGGGCCTCTGAGTTCCTCCGGCTCTACCCGGCAGCCAATATCCTGGTCACGACAAAACGGGACTTTGAGCCCGCCCGCCGCAAAAAATTTTGCTCCCGAATTGCGACCGGCGATTATGACGCCGTAATTATCGGCCAGTCGCAGTTTGAAAAGATTCCAATCTCAGAGGAACGGCAGCGGACCTTCCTGGAACGCGAGATCGAGGACATTACCCAGGCCCTTCAGGAAACCAGGTCGGAGCGCGGCGACCGATTCTCCATCAAGCAGCTTGAAAAGACGAAGAAAAGCCTGGAGGCAAAGCTGGAAAAGCTCCAGGGCTCTGAAAAGAAGGATAACGTCGTGACCTTCGAGGAGCTTGGCGTGGACCGGCTTTTCATCGACGAATCGGACAACTACAAAAACCTGTTTTTGTACACGAAGATGCGCAACGTCGCTGGCCTGTCTACCTCTGACGCACAGAAGTCCTCGGACTTGTTCAACAAGTGCAGATACCTGGACGAGCTCACGGACAACCGCGGCGTAATCTTTGCGACCGGCACCCCGATCTCCAACTCCATGACAGAGATGTACACGATCCACCGCTACTTGCAGTACGACCGGCTGCAAGAGATGGGAATGGGCCATTTCGACTGCTGGGCCTCCCGCTTCGGAGAGACAACCACCTCCCTGGAGCTGGCTCCGGAGGGCTATACTTTAGTAGGACGATAAATAATGCGTTCCTAAATTGAAAATA
>CALYTU010000017.1 GCA_945487445.1 uncultured Clostridia bacterium
TAGCTTGACGCTATGATTTTTTCACATTTGGAATTTCATTTGCGGAAACTCAAGGTATTTTCAGAGCCTCCGCCTTGGAATTCCCCCGGTCATCGGCTTTTGCCCCGTTCCATCAAACCGCACTGAAAACGGCACAAAAAAATATGAAAAAAGCTCAGAAAAAGATTGCATTTTCGTTACAAAGCCGTTATACTAAAGCAAAGTGGATGAAAATGGTTCAAAGTTCCACAAATTCCCACACCGTTCCCAGCGGTGGAGGAGGTGAGCAGGTTGTTTGGTAAGTACACACACAATGTCGACCCCAAGGGGCGGCTGTTTGTGCCCGCCAAGCTCCGGGAGGAGCTTGGAAACGTTTTCTATGTGATGATCGGGCTGGAGAACAGCCTGCTGGTCTTTCCCGAGGCCAAATGGGAGCAGGTCAGCGAGAGCTTCAATTCCGTTCCCCTCTCGGACTCCGGCGCTCTGCGCTACATCCGGGCCAATGTCGCAAAGTGCGAGCCGGACAAGCAGGGGCGCTTCGTTGTCCCGCCCATCCTCCGCAGCTACGCCCATCTGAGCGGAGACGTGACCTTCCTGGGGCAGGGCGACCACGCCGAGATCTGGGATGCCGCTGCCTACGAGGCCAAGGAGGCCGCCTGGATTGCCGGGCAGGATAATTTGGCCAACGCTCTGAAGGAGCTGGGACTGTGACAGATTTCCATCATGTTTCCGTTTTATTGGAGGAGTCGATCAACGCGCTGAACATCCGGCCGGACGGAATCTATCTGGACGGCACACTGGGCGGCGCGGGGCATTCTTCCCGGATCGCCGCGCGCCTCACGACGGGCACGCTGATCGGCGTGGACCGCGATCCTAAGGCTCTGGCGGCCGCCGCAGAACGGCTGGCTCCCTGGGCGGACCGGGTCAAGCTGGTGCACAGCAATTTCCGGGAGCTGGACGCGATTCTGGACGGGCTCGGCATTCCCGCCGTTGACGGCATTCTGCTGGATTTGGGCGTTTCCTCCCCCCAGCTGGACGAGGCAGCCCGCGGGTTCAGCTACATGGCCGACGCCCCGCTGGATATGCGCATGGACCCCTCCGATTCTCTGACGGCCTATGACATCGTAAACACCTGGTCGCAGGAGGATCTGCGGCACATTCTTTTCACCTACGGCGAGGAGCGTTATGCCCCCCTGATTGCCGCGGCTATCGTCCGGCAACGGGAACCGGCGCCCATTGAAACCACTCTGGAGCTGGTGGACGTGATCCGAAGCGCCATGCCCCAGAAGGCGCTGCGTGAAAAGCAGCACCCCGCCAAGCGGAGCTTCCAGGCCATCCGCATCGCTGTGAACGACGAGCTGGGTGCTGTGGACAGCGTGATGGGCCGGGCCATCGACCGGCTGAACCCCGAAGGACGGCTGGCAATCATTACCTTTCACTCTCTGGAGGACCGGATCGTGAAAAACGCCATGGCTGAGGCCGTGCGCGGCTGCACCTGTCCCCCGGAATTTCCCATCTGTGTCTGCGGCAAGAAGCCGAAGCTGAAGCTGATCAGTCGGAAGCCTATTACTGCGGGCGAGGAAGAGCTGGCGGCGAATCCCCGCGCCCGAAGCGCTAAGCTGCGAGTGGCGGAGCGGTTATGAAGCTTCCGCCCTGCTTTGTCCGAGACGACCCGCCCGGCGTCGGAGCCCGGGTTTTCATCCAAAGATCGTATCTATTCAGTAGCCCCATCTGTCATTTCGAACGAAGTGAGAAATCCGTTCCTTTTTGCGTAGATAATACGGATTTCTCGGCGATGAATCGCCTCGAAATGACAGGATACTGAACAGATACCAAAGATCTTTGATCCCCCACACCTGAGAAGAGGAATGCGATATGCCTAATAAAGCCTACAATTACAACGGCAGCGCGGCTTTGAACGTCCGCGCATCTGCTGTCCCGCAGCCGCGGCCTGCGGTATTGCCCGAGGAAAAGCCTCTGCGGCAAGCAAAAAAGGTCCCGAAGGCCGTGCCCGCCATTGCCCCGCTGGCGGTGATCGGGATGGTAGTGGCTGCGGTATTGCTGTTGATGGTGGTATACAGCTACGTGCAGCTCTACGAAGCCACCGAGCGCACCGGCACGCTGAGCAAGCAGCTTGCCGGTGTCCGGGCGGACACCGCAAAGCTGCGTTCCACCTATGAGAGCCGCATCGACCTCACCGAGATCGAGGCGCGCGCCCGGGATCTGGGCATGACCCAGCCCTCGGCCCGCCAGTCGGTCTATCTCAACATCGCAGGGGCGGACCACGCGGAGATCCTGCAGGTGGACGAGCGCAGCTACGCCGAGAAAGCCTGGGACGCCCTGACCGGCAGCTTCCAGGGCGTGGTGGAATATTTCCGTTGACGGTTCCATATACCGAAAAGGGGCGCGCACCCGGTGCCGCCCCTTTTTGAACCATCATTCCCGGTTTTCAGTCTTAGTTTATATGGCGGTGATCCCATGTCCAAAAAACCTAAAATCAAGCTGCTCAAGGCTCCCGTACCGGCCTATGACCGCCAGAAGGCGGGGCATGGGGTGCTGCGGAGGACCACGTTTATCATGTTTTTCTGCGGAATTCTGCTGTTTATTCCGCTGATTTGGCAGCTTTTCCGGCTGATGATCGTCGAGCACGACCGGTACGAGTCCCAGGCCATCAGCAACCAGACCCGCTCTACGCCTGTGACGGCGGACCGCGGCGTAATCTACGACTGCAACATGAACATCCTCGCAGCCTCGAAGACCGTGGAGAACGTCTTCCTCGATCCCCTGGAAATCCACAACGCCGAAGAGGACGTGGATTTCATTGCCAACGGGCTTGCTGAGATCCTCGACCTCGATCCCGCCCCCATCAAGGAAAAAGCCACCAAGCTGAACCGCCGCTATGAGGTCATTGCCCGCAAGCGGGGGCCGGAGCAGACAGACGCCGTGCGCAGCTTCATCACGGAAAACAAGCTCACCGGCATTCATCTGGAGTCCGATTCTCAGCGCTACTACCCCGCCGGGACTACGGCAGCTCAGGTTCTCGGCTTCACCAATGCGGAAAACCGCGGCGCGGAGGGGCTGGAGGCGTACTACGACGACGTGCTGCAGGGGACAGCGGGCGCTGTCATTACCACCAAGGGCAACTACGAAACGCAGATGCTCTACTCCTACGAAAAGTATTATGAGGCCGCCGACGGCAACTCCCTGGTGCTGACGCTCGACTCCACCGTGCAGATGTATCTGGAAAAAAACCTGCGGGCGGCCATCGAGAAATACGATGTGCAAAACGGCGCCTTCGGCATTGTCATGGACGTGAACACCGGTGCCATCCTTGCCATGGCCATCGAGGGCAGCTACGATCCCAATCAGTATTTGGAAATCACCGACCTTACCGTGCTGGAAAAGCTCAGCGAGCTTGAGGCCGAAATGGATCGGACCGACAAGGACAGCGCCGAACATAAGGCACTCCGGGACCAGTACAACAAGACTGTGGCCGAGGCGCGGCTGAAGCAGTGGCGCAACCGCTGCGTCTCCGACGGCTATGAGCCCGGTTCCACCTTCAAGACCATTACCCTTGCCGCCGCCCTCGAGGAACGGGCCGTGAATGAGAACACCGCCTTTTTCTGCGCGGGGCAGAAGGACTACCGCGACCGCGCATCCACCCTGCACTGCTGGAAGGCGGGCGGCCACGGCCACGAAACCCTCGCAACCGCCCTGCAAAACTCCTGCAACATCGCCTTCGCCGATATCGGCGTGATGCTGGGCGGCGGCGCGCTGTATGACTACATTGACGCCTTCGGCCTGCTGGAAAAGACCGGCGTGGATATGTCCGGCGAGGCCACCGGCGTCTTCCACACCCGCGCAAAGCTCATGGAGAACGCCCAGCTGACCACTGTCGCCTTCGGCCAGTCTGTGAAACCCACGCCCATCCAAATGGTCCGGGCCATCTCCGCCGTGGTAAACGGGGGCTATGTGCTTAAGCCCTACATCGTATCCGAGGTCCTCGACGAAAACGGCAATGTGGTGGAAAAACACGGCAAGACCGTCCTCCGTCAGGCAATCAGTGAGGAGACCTCCAAGGAGATGTGCAAGCTCATCGAATCCGTGGTCACCGACGGAACTGCGGGCAACGCAAAGCTCCCCGGCTTCCGCGTGGGCGGCAAGACCGGCACCTCGGAAAAGCTGGACGTATACGACGAGAACGGCAACCAGACCAAGGATCGCATCGTTTCCTTCGTGGGCATAGCTCCGATGGACGATCCCCAATACATCTGCCTTGTGGCGTTGGACACCCCCAGCCGCAGCACGGGCATCTACATCTCCGGCGGCGTGATGGCCGCCCCCGTGGTGCGCGACATCTTTGCCGACACCCTGCTGTACCTGGGCGTTCAGCCTGATTATACCGATGTGGATATGAGCACGGTCAACGTCCAAATGCCAGACGTGCGCGATATGAGCCAGGAAGAGGCCGAGGGCGTGCTGGCTGAGCAAAGCCTGACCTGTATGACCGTGGGCGACGGCGGCACCGTAACGGGACAGATCCCTGCCCCCGGCGAGCTCCTTCCCGGCAACTCCAAGGTCATCCTCTATATGGGTGAGGAAGCCCCCACCGACAAGGTAACAGTCCCCGATCTGAAAAGCCTGACCCAGGCCCAGGCAGAGAAGGTCATGGAAAACAGCGGCCTGTATCTGCAAACCAAGGGCTCGACGCAGTATTACTCCACCGTCACCGATCAGGAGCCCGCCGCCGGCGCCGAGGTTCCCCGCGGGACGACCGTCACTGTGGAGCTGACCGACCAGACGGCGCTTGATTGATCCTGTTTCGTATCTATTCAGTAGCCCCATCTGTCATTTCGAACGAAGTGAGAAATCCGTTCCTTTTTGCGTAGATAATACGGATTTCTCGGCGATGAATCGCCTCGAAATGACAGGATACTGAACAGATACCCTGTTTCTAATAAAACCATTTCACTCTTCATTCTGACAGGAGGCCCCATGAAACTCTCAGAGCTATTGTCCGATATTCCCGTCCTGGAAATGACCGTCAGCCCGGAGACCGAGATCACGGGGGTCAGCTATGACTCCCGGCGGGTAATGCCGGGACATCTGTTCGTGGCCATCACGGGCTACGCCTCGGACGGGCATCAGTTCATCCCTATGGCCGCCGAAAACGGTGCGTCCTGCGTCCTGTGCGAGCGAAAGCCCGAAGGCGAGCTTCCCTATATTCTGCTCCCCAATGCGCGCAAGGCTTTGGCCGCGCTGGGAGCCAACTGGTACGGCCACCCGGCGGAAAAGATGACCATTCTTGGTGTCACCGGCACGAATGGAAAAACCACCGTCACCTACCTGCTCAAGTCGGTGCTGGAGCAGGTGCTGGGCGCGCGTGTGGGACTGATTGGCACCATTCAGAATATGATCGGCGATCAGATTATCCCCACAGAGCGCACCACCCCAGAGAGCTTTGCCCTCCAGGGTCTCTTTGCCCAAATGAAGGCGGCAGGCTGTTCCCACGTGGTGATGGAGGTCTCATCCCACGCCCTGGCGCTGCACCGCGTGGACTGCATTCCCTTTGCTGTGGGGGCATTCACAAACCTCACAGAGGATCACCTTGACTTCCACAAGACTATGGAATCCTATCGCCAGGCCAAAGCCATGCTCTTCCGGCGCTGCGGGTTCAGCGTCTTCAACATTGATGACGAGATGGTTGCCAAGACCGTGAAAGAGGCCGCCTGCTGGGAGTTGACTTCCTCCGCTGCGGGCAGGCAGGCGGACCTGACTGCTTCGGAAATTGTGTTGAGACCGGATCACGTAACTTTCACCGCCTGCTACAAGGGCGAATCCTGCCCCGTCCGGCTGGGCATTCCCGGGGGCTTCACAGTCTACAATGCGCTGACCGTCCTTGGTATGGCCATCGGGCTGGGTATCGCGCTTCCCGCCGCTGCGGCAGCCCTGGCGAACGCGCGGGGGGTCAAGGGCCGGATGGAAGTGGTGCCCACCCCCGGCAAGGAATACACTGTTATCATCGACTACGCCCACACCCCTGACGCGCTGGAGAACGTGCTGTGCTCCGTCCGGGGCTTCTGCAAAGGCAGGGTCATCTCAGTCTTCGGCTGCGGCGGCGACCGGGATCCCAATAAGCGGCCCATCATGGGAAGGCTGGGGGTCAAGCTCTCGGATCTGGCCATTATCACCTCCGACAACCCCCGCACAGAGGACCCCGACAAAATCATTGCGGACATCCTCAAAGGCGCAAAGGAGATCGACAAGCCCTGTCTGGTGGTAGAGAATCGGCGGGAGGCCATCGCCCGTGCCATGCGGGAGGCGCAAAAGGACGACATTATCGTCCTTTGCGGCAAAGGCCACGAGACGTATCAGATTCTCGGCACGGAGAAGACACACCTGGACGAACGGGAAGAAATCGCGAAAAATCTCTGATGGAAAAGCAGGACCCCAAAGGAGGCGCTATGATTACGTTAAAACAGGCGGCTGCCTGGTGCGGCGGCGCGGTATTACCCGAATATGAAACCGTCGCCTTTTCGGGCGTGGAAAATGACTCCCGGAACATGAAGCCCGGTCAGCTTTTTGTGGCCCTGAAGGCCGCCCGGGACGGTCATGACTTCATCGGCAATGCCATGGCGGCCGGAGCCGCGGCAGCCCTGGGCGAACGGCAGCTGCCCGGCGTTCCGATGATCGTCGTTCCCGACAGCCTGACCGGCCTGCAGCGGATTGCGAGCGGCTGGCGCGATTGGCTCACAGCGACACGCTTCATCGGTCTGACTGGCAGCGTGGGCAAGACCACTACCAAGGAAATGACAGCGGCGGCCTGCTCCGCCGTTCTGAAAACCCAGTGGACACCAAAAAACTACAACAACGAGATCGGTGTGCCGCGGACGCTGCTGGAGCTTCAGCCTGAGACGGAGCTGGCAGTGGTGGAGATGGGCATGAACCACTTCGGCGAGCTGGGCCGTCTGACGCGGATTGCGCGGCCCGACATTGCCGTGATTACCAACATCGGCACGATGCACATCGAAAATCTGGGATCCCGGGAGGGGATCTGCAAGGCCAAGCTGGAGATTTTGGAGGGGCTTGCGCCGGACGGCGTGGCCGTCCTCAACGGCGATGAGCCCCTGCTCCGGGCCGCCGCTCCCGCCTGCAAAACGCTCTGGTTCGGCCTTGGCGCCGACTGCGACCTGCGCGCCGAGGAAGTGAAAATCGGTCCCTTCAGCTCCGCCTTCACCGCCGTCGGCTTCGGAGCCCGAGTGGCGGTGCGGGTTCCCGCTCCGGGAAAGCACAACGTGGTCAACGCCCTGGCAGCCATGCTGGCCGCCCATTGCGCAGGCGTTCCCCTTTCCGCCGCTGCCGAAGGGCTGGCGGGCTTCGTCAACACGGGAGACCGTCTGCGAACGTATGAACAAGACGGCTATACGGTAATCGCCGATTGCTATAACGCGGGTCCGGAATCCGTTCGGAGCGCCCTGAGCGTCCTGCGTGACATTCCCGGCCCTGGCCGCCGGATCGCCATTCTGGGCGATATGCTGGAGCTCGGAGACTATGCCGCCTCCGCCCACCGTGCTGCGGGCGAACAGGCCGCGGCCGCGGCGGATCTGATTCTGGCCTACGGCCCCCTCTGCGCCGTGCTTACTGCCGCCGCGGGAACGAAAGCCCGCCACTTTGATTCCCGGGAGGACCTTTTCAATGCGCTCCGGACTGCCGCAAAGCCCGGTGACATCCTGCTCTTTAAGGCCAGTCACGGCATGCATCTGGAAAAAGTTTTGGAAGCGTTCCTTCCGAAAAAGGAGGAACAAAGAGGGACATACTTCGGTATTCCTTCCGAATGAAAACACTGTTTTCGTTCTTCTTATCGTCTTCTCACCTCAATAGAAATACGGAGGAATTCCACATGACAGACAGTCAGATCACGACCGTTATCCTCAGCATTGTCCCCTGTTTCCTGATTGCCCTGATTGCAGGGCACTGCATCATTCCCTGGCTCCGGGCCATGAAGGCCGGGCAGACCATCCGGGAGGTTGGGCCGAAGTGGCACAACTCCAAGGCCGGCACCCCCGCCATGGGCGGTCTGGTGTTCATCCTCACAGCGTTGATCGGCGTCGTGGTCATGGGCCTTCTTACCGGAACCTGGACCTCCGGGCTGGTTTTCGGCTTCGCGCTGGTTTTCGGCGCGATTGGCTTCCTGGATGACTTTTTTAAGGTCAAGAAGAAACAGAATCTGGGCCTGACGGCTCCGCAAAAGCTGATGCTCCAGTTGGCGGCCTCCGCCCTCTATCTCTTCCTGCTCTACCGGGCGGGCCATCTGACGGCTTCCCTGTGGATTCCCTTCTCTCAGCTGCGCTGGACCATTCCCATCTGGGTCTACATTCTCTTTGCCGTCTTCGTCATTGTGGGGACCGTGAACGCCGTCAACCTGACTGACGGAATCGACGGGCTTGCCACCGGCGTGACCATGCCGGTGATGATTTTCTTCCTTGTGACGGCCATCGCCCGCGAAAAAGCGGAGCTGGCCATCTTTCCCGCCGCCCTGCTGGGCGGTCTGGGCGGCTTCCTCTGCTACAACTTTCACCCAGCCAAGGCCTTCATGGGCGACACCGGCTCCCTGTTTTTGGGCGGGGCGGTGTGTGGTATGGCCTTCGCCCTGGATATGCCCCTGATCCTGGTTCTGGTTGGCCTTGTGTACATCATTGAGACGGTTTCCGTGATCTTGCAGGTCGGCTACTTCAAGCTGACCCACGGCAAGCGTCTGTTCAAGATGTCCCCCATTCACCATCATTTCGAGCTCTGCGGCTGGTCCGAGGTCAAGATCTGGGTCGTCTTCGTCAGCGTGAGCATTGTCATGTGCGTGATCGCGTATCTGGGCACGGTGCCGCTGCGCTGAATTCCTCCGCCGCGTCACACGGGCGAAGCCCGGTGTCCCTTCAGGACGGTTTCATCCGTTCTTTGGCGTAAGCTTTCTCAAAACCGCAACGGATTTACTTTCGTTCCTTATTCCGAAAAGGAGGCTTCCATGGCCTTATTGAAGCACAATCAGCCCGAGGCAAAGCCGGTTCGCGAGGACGCCACGGGCTTGTTGGATATGCCCTTTTTGCTGCTTGTGGTGCTGCTGACCCTGCTGGGCCTGCTGATGATGTTCTCCGCCAGCTACGCCCGCGCAAACTGGGACACCGGCAACTCCGCTTACTACTTCGTGCGGCAGGCGGGCTTTGCGCTGGGCGGCCTTGCCATCATGCTTTTCGTGGGACGGCTGAACTACTTCATTTGGTATCGCACCGCAATTTTGATTTTGGCAGGCTCCCTGTTCCTGCTTGCGCTGGTCCCGCTGATCGGCGTGGAGGTCAACGGTGCCAAACGCTGGCTGAAAATCGGCGTCCAGTTCCAGCCCTCTGACCTCGCAAAGCTGGGCATGATCCTGGCCTTCGCTGCCATGATGGCTGCCTGGCAGGACAAAATGGATACCTTCCGCTACGGCGTTTTGCCCTATACGGGAATTCTGGCCCTAATTGCGGGACTGCTGATCCTGGAAAAGCATCTTTCCGCCACGATGATTATTTTCATCATCGGGGCCGTCATGATGCTCATTGGCGGCACGAAAAAACGCTGGTTCCTTCTGGGCGGCGCGGCGGCTTTGATTTTCCTCGGCGTCTACCTTACAGCCCGGGGCTACGCCGGTACCCGCATCACAGCCTGGCTCGACCCGGAAAGCGACGCGCTCAACTCCGGCTATCAAATCATTCAATCCCGCTACGCCATCGGCTCCGGGGGCTTCCTGGGTCTGGGACTGGGTCGCAGCCGCCAAAAGTACCTGTATCTGCCCGAGGAGCACAACGATTACATCTTCGCTATCGTCTGCGAGGAGCTGGGCTTCGTTGGTGCTGTGGGGATCATTCTGCTCTTTGTTCTGCTGATTCTGCGCGGTTACTGGATCGCCATTCACGCGCGCGACCGCTTCGGAACCCTGGTTGCGGCGGGTCTGACGACAAAGCTTGCCATTCAGGTCTTTTTCAATATGGGCGTGGTCACGGGTCTTCTTCCCCCCACGGGTATTTCCCTGCCTTTTTTCTCCTACGGTGGAACCGCCTTGCTGCTTCAGCTCTTTGAGATGGGGATTATTCTGGCTGTTTCCCGCTGGTGCGTCAACAAAGAGGCCTTCGCCCATGCCCGTCAATAGGAACCTGCACGGTTTCCCGTTTGGGGCTGACGCTTGTTCCTGCGGATCGGCTGTCTTGACACCGATCCCATACCCCATTCAATCTGCATCATGCACGGCCATTTGTGTCTTGCATCCTGCAGCCTCCGAAAGGAGCCATTCATGAACGTGATTTTTACATGCGGCGGGACCGCAGGACACATCAATCCGGCAATCTCCGTTGCCGATCTGCTCCGGGAGCGGAAGCCCGACTGCAACATTCTTTTTGTGGGAGCCGAAGGCGGAATGGAAGCGCGGCTGGCCCCCCGCGAGGGCTATCGGCTGGAAACGCTCAAGGTTTCCAGTTACCGCCGAAAGCTGACCCCGAAGGGAATCTGGCACAATTTCATCACGGCAAAAAACTTGATGGGTGCCAGACGGAAGGCGGACCGGATTCTGCGCAGCTTTCAACCCGACGTAATCGTTGGTACGGGCGGCTACGCCTCCTACCCCATGCTCCGCCAGGGAGCCAGGCGCGGCATTCCCACAGCCGTCCACGAGGCCAACGCCATGCCCGGACTCACAACCCGGATGGTGGCTGACTCCGCCAGCCGGATCATGGTCTGCTTCGAGGAGAGCAAGGCATACTACAAGCACCCTGAGCGGGTGCAGGTGGTGGGCATGCCCGTGCGAAAGGAATTTCTTTACACCACGCGGGCTGAAGCGCGCGCCCGGCTGGGCCTGGGCGACGAGATTGTGGTAATCTCCGCCTGGGGCAGCCTTGGCGCACGGGATATGAACCGTCTCATGGCGGATTTTCTGGCGCTGGAGGTCCGAAACGGGTGCCCCTGGCATCACATCCACGCCACAGGCTCTTTCGGCTGGCGCTGGATGCCCGCTCTGGTGGCTGAAAAGGGTGTCGATCTGAAGGCCAACCCGGCCCTGGAGCTGCGGGAATACATCCACAATATGCCGGACCTGATGGCCGCGGCCGATCTGATCATCACCCGGGCCGGGGCCTCCTCCCTCAATGAGATCGAGGCTGCCGGAACGCCCTGCATCATCGTCCCCTCTCCGAATGTCACCGACAACCACCAGGAGAAAAATGCGCGTGTGTTGGAGCGGAACGCCGGGGCGGTGGTTTTGCCGGAGCCCGGCTTAACCGCAGAACAGCTCTATTCCACCGCCCGGGACCTGCTCAACGACACCGCCCGCCGCAGCGCCATGCGCACGGCCCTGCAAAAAATGGCCGTTGTGGACAGTGCCGAACGGATCTATCAGACGATTCTGGAGCTGGGAAGTCGCCGCGGCACATAGGGACGCCGCGGCGGAAAAAACTGCAGAACCAAAGAAGCCGTCTTTGCATAGAATGGAAAAATCATTCTGTGAGGGGGCGCTTGATGGAAACGCTTACCATTCTCGGCGGGCAGCCCCTGCGGGGAACGCTGGCCGTACAGGGGAGCAAAAACGCCGTGCTGCCGATCCTGGCGGCCGCGGCGGCAATCCCCGGCCGCTTTGCCCTGACAAACTTTCCACCCATCCGCGACGGGATTGTGACCCGGGAGCTTTTGGAGGGGCTGGGTGTCCGCACGTTCCTGCGAGGCGACTGTCTGCGCCTGGACAGCACCGGTCCCGTGGGTTCGGCCCCGGACCCGAAGCTGGCCGGCAGGCTTCGCTCCTCGGTACTGTTCTTGGGCGCCCTGCTGGCCCGAAACGGGAAGGCTGCGATCCCCCTGCCGGGGGGCTGTGTGCTGGGCGCGCGGCCGCTGGATCTGCATTTGACGGCACTGGAGGCATTGGGCGTCTGCGTTCGATGCGAACCCGGGCGTCTGGTCTGCGCGGGCAGACCCCGGGGAGGGACGGTCCTGCTCCGCTACCCCAGCGTGGGGGCCACGGAGAACCTGATGCTTGCCGCCCTCGGTGCGGCGGGTCCCGTCTGCATTCTGGGCGCGGCAAGAGAGCCGGAGATCCGGGATCTGGCCGACTTTCTCACCGCCTGCGGCGCACGCATCCGCGGCGCGGGCACCGCTTGCCTGCGCATTGAGCCCGCGCCGCTCCACGGCGCTGCACACAGGGTCCTGCCGGACCGCATGGAGGCCGCCACCTGGCTCTGCGCCGCGGCAGCCACGGGCGGCAGCCTGACACTCACGGGACTGCGCCCCGACCACCTGCGCCCCGTGCTGAAGACTCTGAGCCGGGCGGGCTGCCGCATCACGGAACAGAGCGGGCGGCTGACGCTCTGCGCCGGTCCGCTACGCGCCGCCGGTCCCGTCGTCACCGGCCCCTACCCGGCATTCCCCACCGACGCCCAGGCGCCTGTGATGGCCGCCCTGCTTCGCGCCGCGGGAAGCACCGTCTTTGAGGAGACAGTCTTTGAGGCACGCTTCCGCCATGTCCCCGCTCTGCGCGCCCTGGGGGCGGACATTGAAACCGCGGGGCAGCTGGCCCGGGTCCGGGGCGTAAAGTCTCTGCACGGCGCCCGGATTGCTGCCACGGATCTGCGCGGCGCCGCAGCCATGGTCATCGCGGCTCTGGCCGCGGAGGGCGAGACCACTCTCTCCCAGGCCTGGCACCTGGACCGGGGCTACGGCGATTTTGTTGAACGATTGCAGTCCCTCGGGGCTGAAGTACACAGCGCATAGAGGAGAAAATGATGGAACAGAACAACAGAAAACGGCCGGGCACGGGAGTTCCCCGGGAGCGTCCCCAGACGCCGGCCTCGCGGCCGAAAAACCCCCGTCCCAAAACGGGGAACGGTGCGAGCCGGGAGGCCGCCCGTCGGTCTCGCTCCACGGCGGAGCCCCGCTCCTCCGCAGAGCGCCGGCCCAGGCCCCAAATCGAGAGCAGACCCGGACGGGAGGCCCCTGCCGCAAAGCGGGAGGAACAAGCGACACGACCGGCGCGGTACGATTGCGCACGGCCGTCCGCCCAGGCCCGAAAAAAAACCGATGCTTCCAACTTCCGGGAAAAGACGTCTGCCGCCCGCGCCCGGAAAAAGAAGCCGCACCGCGTTTACAACACCAATTTTGGGTTTAAATTTGTCACGATGCTGGCTGTCGTGGCGGTGATCGTTCTGAGCATGATCATCTTCTTCAAGGTCAAGCACATCACCGTCCAACTGCCCCAGCAGGGCGACAGCCAGGCCAAGACCTACTACACAGCCGAAGAGGTCGTCAACGCCTCGGGCGTGAATATCGACGACAATCTGCTGAGCCTGAGCAAGGCAGCGGTAGCCGCCCGCATTCACGCAGCGTTGCCCTATATCAACGAGATTCAGATCAAAAAACAGCTCCCCGGCACTGTGGTCATTTCCTTTACGGAGTTTGACGTCACCTACGGGATTCAGGATGAAACCGGCGCCTGGTGGCTCATGAGCCGCGAGGGACGGATTCTGGAGCCCTCCACCGAACAGGATGCACGAAGCCATCTCATTGTCACCGGAATGCCCATTGAGGCCCCACAGGTGGGCGACTACCTGAAGCCTGCCGCCACGGAGGGCGCTGATATGTCTGAGATCGCCGCCAAAAAGCGGACCGTTTTGGAGATCATTCCTGCGCTGGAGGACATGCCCTTTATCAAGCAGATCGTCAGCGTGGATGTGAGCACCTCCTACGACCTGACGCTCTGGTATCAGACGCGCTATCAGATTCGGCTGGGAACCACCGAGAACCTGACCTATAAGCTCCAGTTTTTGCAGGCCACTCTGGAAAACAAGGAGATTCAGAGCCGCTCCGGTACCATTGACCTGACCTTTAACGAGGACGAGAAGGTACATTTCCTCGAATTTCGCTGAACCGGTTTGAAAGAAAGACCTGCCGCTTGGCCGCGGCGAAGGCTTTTCGTAACAGTTCAGCCCCTGCGAAAACCCTCCGGTTTTACGAAGGGCTGACAAGATACCGTTTTTACAAAATTTTTACAAAAAAACCTTATTTGCTATTGACCAAATGCGCAAGGCAGGGTAAAATAGGACAGTATAAAAGCCTGTACCCTGCATATAATACACTTCGGACATGATCTAACGATTACAGATACATAGGAGGACGAAACCCATGGCAGATTATCCTGAAAAAGTTGTAAATATCAAGGTTATCGGCGTTGGCGGCGCCGGCAACAACGTCGTCAACCGCATGCTGAGCGCCGGTGTGGAAGGCGTGGAATTTCTGGTGGTCAATACCGATCGTCAGGACCTGAACAAGTCCAAATGCCCCAACAAGCTCCCCATCGGTGAGAAGCTCACCGGCGGCATGGGCGCCGGCTCCAAGCCTGAGATCGGCAAGAAGTCCGCGGAGGAATCCCGCGCGGCCATCGCCAAGGTTCTCGAGGGCGCCGATATGGTCTTCATCACCGCCGGCATGGGCGGCGGCACCGGCACCGGTGCAGCTCCCATCATTGCCGATCTTGCCCATGAGGCGGGCATCCTCACGGTGGGCGTCGTCACCAAGCCCTTCCGCTTCGAGGGCGCCAACCGGATGCGCCAGGCGGAGTCCGGCATTGCTGCCCTGTCCGACAAGGTGGACTCCCTGATTGTCATTCCCAATGACCGGCTGAAATACGTCACCGACCAGAAGATAACCTTCGCAAACGCTTTCGGCATCGCCGACGATGTGCTCAAGCAGGCCGTGACCTCCATCTCGGAGCTGGTCAGCTATTCCGAGCGCGTCATCATCAACCTGGACTTCGCCGACGTCTCCGCCGTCATGAAGAACGCAGGCCGCGCTCACATGGGCGTGGGCGCCGCCACCGGCCGCGACAAGGCGGAGCAGGCTGCCATGGCCGCCGTGGCCAGCCCCCTGCTGGAGACCTCCATCAATGGCGCCACAGGCGTTCTGATTAACGTCACCGGCTCCCAGGATCTGAGCCTGGATGATGTGGAGACCGCCTCCAACATCGTTATGGAGGCTGCCAACCCTGAGGCCAACATCATCTTCGGCGCCACCTTCTCCGAGGACTTCGAGGACGAGATGCGCGTCACCGTCATCGCCACCGGCTTTGACGTGGAGAAGCTTTCCGAGGAGCAGAAGCCTGAGCGCCGCACCTTCTCCAACCTGAACAACGATTTCAGCAACCGTCCGGCCGCTAATCCCGCGCGCCCCGCACCCGCCCCCGTGCAGGCTGATAACGGCGACATCAACGATATTGACGCCATCTTCTCAATCTTTAAGAAGTAAGCACAAGGCCCCCTCGCCCGGAAACGTCGGCGAGGGGGCCTGTTTACATCGTGCTTGATATAATAATATCAGGTGATCGGCTTACATCCGCGATTCATGCACAGGGCGGCCTGCCCGCCGGACGGCGTGTTTGATGAACCAAAACGATGACCAGAAAACCATTTCATATCTTTGCGGTCAGATTTGTGCCATATTTCGTGAGAGACTGATCCCCCTTGCTTGCTTATGCGGGCAAGGGGGATCAGTCTGCCGTGATTTTCCTTAGATATCGTGTGAGCACACGTCCTCGATCGTCTCTCTGCGAACGGCCAGATAGCTCTTCTCCGGCGTCAGCATGACGATGGGCGGACGGCCGAACCGATTATAGTTGGAGGCCATGGAGTAGTTGTAGGCACCGGTGGTGCAGACCGCGATCCGGTCGCCGGGGCAGGTGTCGCCGGGAAGGCAGACGCGGGGCTGGATGATGTCGCCGCTCTCACAGCAGCGGCCCACGAGATCGAACTGCTCGCCGCCTTCGCATTTTTTTGAGGCGTGCAGCACAGTATAGGGAGATTTGTAGAGACAATAACGCGGGTTGTCGCCCATTCCGCCGTCAACTGTTACATATTTCTTATAGCCCGGAATGTTCTTGACGCTGCTGACGGTATAAACCGTCATACCGGCGTCGGCCACAATGCTTCTGCCCGGTTCCAGAAGGAAGAAGGGGAGCGCAATCTCCTCTTCGCGGCAGCGCTGCTTCAGGTGGTCAGAGAGCACGCGGATTCGCGCGGGAATGTCAATGGGCTTATCGGTATCCAGGTAGCGAACGCCATATCCGCCACCAAGATTGAGCTCTTTAACCTCATGCCCCAACTCCCGCTTCACCTGCGCCATGAACTGGACCATGATATCAATGGTACGCTCAAATACATCCTCGTCAAACACCTGCGAACCGACGTGGCAATGCAGGCCGCGGACCTCAATCCCGGGGCAGGAGAGCGCCTGCCGGTAGAACGCCATTGCCTGACCTGTTTCGATCGGCAAACCGAATTTCACATCGACGCTTCCGGTATTGACCGCCTCATAGGTGTGAGGATCAATCCCCGGGGTCACACGCAGCAGGACCTTCTGGACCATCCCGCGGTTTCTCGCGCCACAGTCCACGCGACGGAGCTCCGTCTCGTTGTCCACGATGAAATAGCCCACGCGGCGATCCAGAGCCGCAGCAATTTCCGCTTCGGTCTTTCCGTCGCCGTGGTAGAAGATCCGATCCGCCGGGAAACCGGCCTCAAGGGCGGTATGAATCTCTCCCAGAGAAACCGTGTCGACACCCATGCCCTCTTCCTTCATAATCCGATAAATCTGCTTGAAGCTGTTCGCCTTGCTTGCATAGAGCGGAAGCGCCTGCGTTCCAAAGCATTCCGCGAACGCCCGGAGATACATTCTGCAGTTGCCTCTGATCCGCTCCTCGTCCATCAGATACAGAGGGGTTCCATATTGCTGCGCAAGCTCCGCAACATTGTGATTGGCAAAGAAAAGATTGCCGTTTCCGTCGCGTGTGATGTTGTCTGTAAGCATGATTTGGCCTCCTAATAAAAAAGCTGCTCTCGCAGAGCAGCTGAAGCAAGCACCGTGTGCGGACGCACGAACACGATGACTCATCGACAGCTCTCCACAATTGCTTGTGACAGTGTCACGGATATTCTCCGTGACCCCAGCGCTGCTCCTCAGGCAGGAAGCAACGCTTCGGCGGTGGTCCCTTTCCGTTCCGACGGCTGCCTGCCTTGCCGAAACTTACTGATGAATACCGCGCCTCTGTTGACTGCCATATAATAGCACTCGCAAATTGGAATGTCAACTGTTATTTTGTAAAAAACACGCAAAATTATCCCGGAAGTCGAAAAAGCTCTGCCCATGCGAAAACCCTCCGGTTTTGCATGGGGCAGCCAGACCCCTTGCCGCCGCAATCCGTGCCAGCCTGTCGTCGCGGACTGGGGTCAGGCCCACGACGACATAGGCTGAACAGTTTCAGGAAGAACGCTTCCCGGCGCCGGGTCCAGATAGCCCGGCCTGGCCTTGACGCCGAAGCGTGATTCGATCTCGTGCAGCTGGGAATCGGTGATGGAGCTGCAAATGGGCAAATGGGCGATTTTCAAATAGACCTCGGCGGCCTTTTCCGCGGTTTCGATCAGACCGAAGGTCTCATCGAGATCCCGACCCGAAGCATAGATTCCGTGGTGAGCCCACACCACCAAACGGGCCGTCTCCATCTTCCGCGCCGTAGCCTCGCCGATGGCCGTTGTGCCGCAGACCATCCAGGGCAACACGTTCACGCCGTCAGGAAACACCATCAGGCACTCCGTACACATGCGCCAGAGCGTGCGCGTGAAGGCCCGCTCGTCGAGCTCATGAACGAAGGTCATGGCCAGCAGATTTCCCGGGTGGCAGTGCATCACCACGCGGGTCTCCGGGTCCACGCGCCGCCTTGCCAGGTGACTCATCATGTGAGCGGGGAACTCGCTGGTGAAGCTGCCCCCGTCCGTGAAGCCCCAGAGCAGATCTGCCTGCCGCCCGCCTTCTGCCAGCCGGACGAGCCCCAGATCGCGGTCCGGCGCGTACTGGGCGTTTTTGAAATATTTTCCTGTGCCGGTGATGAGGAAGTATTCCCCGTCCAAATCCGGGGCATCGAAGCCGGTGGGAATCGTGCGCCGCACGGCACGGAGATCCAAATAATCCCGCAGTGCGTCCTCATCCAGCCGCACAGATACATTTCCGCCGTTTCGCTCATCCCATCCGTGCCGGTACATATTCGTGAGTGTCCGGATCAGCTCCGCCACAAAGGGCGCGTTTAAGATTTCCTGCATTGTCGAAAGCTCCCATCGTATTGTTTTCATCGTATCATAATACCCCAATGGAACCGCCCCGTCAATTCCTTTCTTTTAATACTGTATCTATGCAGTAGCCCCATCTGTCATTTCGAACGAAGTGAGAAATCCGTTCCTTTTTGCGT
>CALYTU010000018.1 GCA_945487445.1 uncultured Clostridia bacterium
GATTTCTCGGCGATGAATCGCCTCGAAATGACAGGATACTGAACAGATACAAATCCATTTGTGTATTGGAGAACACAGAATGAAAAAACGAAATATTTCCCGCTATGTCTGCCTGAGTCTGGTTCTGGTGACGATCCTATTGGTATTCACCGGCTGCATGGGAAGCTCTGCCGCCCAGACTGCGAACGAGGACGGCACGCTGAAGCTTGTGGAGACTGCAGAGCTGTCGCAAGAGGTCAAGCTCGGCCTGGTTGACTATATCAAGCTGCCCTTTTCCTACCTGCTGAGCTGGCTCTATCAGCTGACCGGCAGCTATGGCTGGGCGCTGATCCTGTTTGCCATCATTGTCCAGTTGATTATCTTCCCCACTACTGCGTTGAGCAAGAAGAGCATGATGAAGATGTCCCGGCTCACTCCTCGCGTCAAGGCCCTGGAGGAGAAGTATGGCGACGACAGGCAGGCCTATCAGATGGCTGTCAACCAGCTCTACAAGGAAGAGGGCGCGGGTGGCTGCGGCGGCTGTCTCTGGGGGCTGCTGCCCATGCTGCTGCTCATTCCCCTGTACTATATCATCCGCGAGCCGATCACGTGGCTGATGTTCCACGGCGACGTGAATCCCAAGACAGTCGCGGAGATCCAAAATGTCTTCATTACTGCCCGCAACAACGCGTTTTTGGCTGACCCCAACAGCGCGCTGGCGAATCTCAACGCCACGGGCTTCTATTGGCAGATGGAGGCACTTCCCTTCATCGGCCAGGTCAAGGACCAGCTTTCAGCCATTTCCCCCGACATTATTTCCATGAACACGCGACTTCTCGGCGTGGAGCTCGCTACCGTACCCCATCTGATGTTCTGGAAGTATTTCGATGTCGCCGGCGTTTGGAACGCTGTCGGCCAGTTCCTGCTGCCCGTCCTGTCCGGCGGCGTCAGCATGCTCTCCATGTGGATCAGCCAGAAGATGAACGGTGCGGTCATCGTCAATGAGAAGGGCGAGCAGGACGCCGAAATGGCGAAGAAGTCCAGCCAGAACAACATGGCCATGACCCTAATGATGCCTCTGTTCTCCGTCTATATCGGCTTCATTGCCCCCGCCGGCCTGTCCCTGTACTGGCTGCTTCAGGGCGTCATCCGCATGGTGCAGGATTATTTCCTCACCAAGCACTATAAGAAGGTCTATGACGCCGAGGATGCCGTCAAGCAGGCCAAGGCTGCCGAGGAGGCTGCCCGCGAGGCCGAGCGTGAGCGCGTCCGTGCCCAGCGCCGTGCTGAGAATCCTGACGGGATGGTTGGCAGCGCGAGCAAGAAGAAGCTCCAGCAGCGCGAGAAGAACGAGCAGGCCGCCAAGGAGGCAGCGTATCTGGCCTCTCAGGGAATTCAGACCAACGAACAGACACAGAGTGCCGGACTGGACGGCGATCGTCCCTTCCGCCGCGGAAGAAATTATGATCCTGACCGGTACAAGAATAACAAGGAGTAATTATGGAGAAATATATTATTACCATCGGCAAGAGCATTGACCTGGCAATTCAGGCAGCTCTCAAGGAGTTGAACCTCGACAGGGACGCGGTTTCCGTGGAGGTTCTGGAAAACGCCAAGTCCGGTTTTTTAGGCATTGGCGCCTGTCCGGCCAAGGTCAAAGTGACCTACGAGGTCCCCGATCCCGAGCCCGCCGAGCCGGCTCCCGCCCTTTCCGCCGCTTCCCGCAAGCCGAAAAAGCAGGCGCCCAAGCTGGAGAAGCCCCTGGAGATGCCCAAGCCTCCCGTGATGCCCGCGCTTCCCAAACTGGAGCCCCGGAAGGAAGCACCCAAGCAGGAGAAGCCTGAAAGGCCCGAGCAGCCCAGGAAGCCGGCCCCTCGCAAGGAGGCGCCCAAATCGGATCAGCCCAAGACGGAACCCAAGGAATATGCGGCTGCCGAGCCCGGCTCCCAGGAGGAACGGGTGGAGAACTTCCTCAAGGGTCTGCTGGAACGGATGGAATCCGAAGCTGTGCCTCACGCTTACCGCAAGGATGCCGAGACAATCGGTGTGGAGCTGGTGGGCGAAGATCTGGGCGTGCTGATCGGCCGGCGCGGCGAGACGCTGGATGCCATTCAGCATCTGGCAAACTACGCGTTGAACCACGATTCGTCCGAGCGCACCCGCGTTACGGTGGACGCCGAGAACTACCGCGGCAAGCGGGAGGAGTCTTTGCGCCGCCTGGCCCGAAAGATGGCTGCCAAAGTGGTGAAATACCGCAAGAATATGACCCTGGAGCCCATGAACGCCTATGAGCGCCATGTGATCCACGCCACCTTGCAGGATGTTCCCAACGTGACCACCTACTCCACCGGCACCGAACCCAACCGCCGCGTGGTAGTGGCCTATGAAAAGGACGAGAAGAATGAAATGAAATGAATCGTGCGGCTCCGTGTATTCCATCGCAAATCATTTCTTCGGAGGTCTTTGTGAATGATGAATCAGACAGAAGCCATTGAATTGCTGAATGCGGCCTGTATGCGCCTGTTCGGCTGCAGTATGTCCGAGGCGACCGACAAGCAGGCCTACAAGGCACTTTGTACGGTGGTCCGCAACACCATGTATGACCGCCGCCGCGCCTTTAAGAAGAACTATCAGGCGGAGGGGCGCAAGCAAGTTTTCTATATGTCCATGGAGTTCCTGGTTGGCACAAGCCTGCGCAACAACCTGTTCAACCTCGGCCTCGAGGAGACCTTTACGGAGGCGCTCAGGGAGCTGGATATTGACATTCAGGCGCTCTACGCCCTGGATCCTGACGCGGGCCTGGGCAACGGCGGTCTGGGCCGTCTGGCTGCCTGTTACCTGGATTCCCTGACCGGCCTGGGCTATCCCGCCACCGGCTATTCCATCCGCTATGAATTCGGCATCTTCAAGCAGCAGATCGTGGACGGCTGGCAGATGGAGCTGCCCGACAACTGGCTGCAAATGGGCGACGTCTGGCTTGTCCCCAAGGAGGACGACGCCGTGGAGGTCCGCTTCGGCGGCGAGGTCAACGAGTGGTATGACAACGGCAAGTTCAAAATTGCCCAGCATGGGTATTCCACCGTCATGGCCGTACCCTACAACCTCTATATCTCCGGCTACAACACCGACGCGGTGAATAAGCTGGTCCTCTGGTCTGCCAAGCTCCCCCAGAGCTTTGATATGGCGGCCTTTTCCCGGGGCGACTATATGCGCGCGCTGGAGCAGAACACTATGGCCGAAACCATTTCCAAGGTGCTCTATCCCGCCGACGACCACATCCAGGGAAAGCGTCTGCGCCTGAAGCAGCAATATCTTCTCTGCTCCGCTTCTCTGCAGACCATCTTGCGCAACCATGCCAAGCGCTACGGCAGTCTGAGAACCCTGCCCGACAAGGTTGCCATCCACATCAACGACACCCATCCCGCCCTGTGCGTTCCCGAACTCATGCGGCTTCTGATGGACGAGTATGACTTTGAGTGGGACGAGGCATGGGACATCTCCACCCGCACCCTCAGCTACACCAACCACACCGTCATGAGCGAGGCACTGGAGCGTTGGAGCGTAGAGCTTTACAAAGAACAGCTGCCCCGGATCTACGCAATTACCATGGAGATCAACCGTCGTTTGATGGAGAAGCTCCGAGCCTTCTACGGCAATGACGAGGGCAAGCTGAACTGGATGGCCGTAATCGCCGGGGGCGAGGTTCGGATGCACAATCTCTGCCTTGCCGCCTGCCACAAGATCAACGGCGTCTCCGCCCTGCATACCAATATTCTCAAGGAGACGATCTTCCACGACTACTATCAGTATGAGCCCGACCGCTTCCTGAACGTCACCAACGGCATTGCCTACCGGCGCTGGCTCTGCCAGTCCAACCCGGAGCTTACCGCCCTTCTGCGGGAGCTGATCGGTGACGGCTTCCTTAAGGACGCGAATGCTCTGGAGGAGCTTTTGCGCTATGCCGACGATCAGACCGTTCTGGACCGTCTGGCCGCTATCAAGCGCGACAACAAGATCCGTCTGGCCGGGTATATTGCCCGGGCAAACGGCGTCAACGTCGATCCGGACTCCCTCTTTGACGTTCAGGTAAAGCGTTTGCACGAGTACAAGCGGCAGATGCTCAATGTCCTGCACATTCTCTACCGTTATCATCAGATCAAGGACAACCCTACAGCTCCCTGGCAGCCCAAGACCTATTTCTTCGGCGCCAAGGCCAGCGCCGGCTATATCCGCGCCAAGCAGATCATCAGCCTGATCGTGGCCGTCTCCAATCTGATCAACAGTGATCCCGACGTGCGGGATAAGCTGAAGGTGGTCTTCATCGAGGACTATCGTGTTTCGCTGGCGGAGATCATCATTCCCGCCGCTGAGATCTCCGAGCAGATTTCCATCGCGGGCAAGGAGGCCTCCGGCACGGGCAACATGAAATTTATGATCAACGGCGCCGTCACAATCGGCACCCTCGATGGCGCCAATGTGGAGATCCATGAACAGGTGGGCGACGAGAATATGTTCCTCTTCGGCATGAAGGCGCATGAGGTGGAGGAACTGTGGCGTCGGGGCTACGATCCCAAGCGCTTCCTGACGCCGGATCTGAGCCGTGTTTTGGATATGCTCACCTCCGGCGTATTGGGCCAGCGATTCGACGACATCGTGGCCAGCCTGACAACCAACCGCTTCGGTATCGCAGATGCTTATATGACCCTGGCCGATTTTAATGACTATGTCCGCGCCCAGCGGGAGGTGGACAGGGCTTATGCAGACCGTGACCGTTTTCACCGCATGAGCCTGGTGAACGTTGCCAAGTCCGGCATCTTCTCCGCCGATCGCTCCGTCACGGAATATGCCAAAAACATCTGGGATCTTTGATCAATCAGGGGCGAACGCAGCCGTTCGCCCCTTTTCTAAGGAGTGCTTATGCGTATCCTGTACAATAGCCGCGATCCCGAATACAAGTCCCCCTTCGGCGTTCTGACCGAGGGGCAAACCTGTGTGATCCGGATGAAGCTTCCGAAGGAGCTGGAGACCCGCTTTGTTCAGCTTGTGATCGAGCGGGAGGATGGCGGTCCCGCCCCGGAGCATTCCTTCTCTTGGAGCAGCGGCGAGGGAGATTACGACGTATTCAAATGCGAGTTCTCCATCTCCGCCAGGGGCCTGTATTTTTACTGGTTTCGTGTCACGGGGAAAACCGGCAGCTTCCGCCTGTTTCGCCAGGGTCATGACACCAATATAGAGGCCGGAGACCGCTGGCAGCTCAGCGTGATTCCGGCGGATTTCACTGTCCCCGCCGACTTCCGGGGCAGAGTGATGTACCAGATCTTCCCGGACCGCTTTGCCAGGGAGGGAAGCTGTGATCTGACGGGAAAGCTGGAGCCCTATATCCTCCGGGAGGACTGGGGAGGCCTGCCGGCCTTCCGGCCGGACCCCGCCACCGGGGAGATTCTCTGCAATGATTTTTTTGGAGGCAACTTCCGGGGAATTCAATCCCGCCTGCCCTATCTGCACAGCCTGGGCGTGGGTGTGATCTATCTGAACCCGATCTCCATGGCCTTCTCCAACCACCGCTATGATACCGCCGACTACAAACGTCCCGATCCGATGCTCGGCACGCAGGAGGATTTCCGTGCCCTCTGCGACGCGGCGCACCGGTTGGATATGAAGGTCATTCTCGACGGGGTCTATTCCCATACCGGGTCCAATTCAGTCTATTTCGACCGAAACGGGGTCTTCGGCAACGGGGCCTGTTCCCGGGGCAAGGACTCTCCCTATTATAGCTGGTACACCTTCTCCCGCTTTCCGGACCGATATGAAAGCTGGTGGGGATTTCCCACACTGCCCAATGTGAACGAGCTGGACGAGGGCTATCTGGACTACATCATCCGCGGCACGGACAGTGTGGTTGCGCATTGGCTGGGCCTGGGAGCGGACGGCTTCCGCCTGGACGTGGCTGACGAGCTGCCCGACGAATTTATTCGTCTTTTTAAGGAACATCTGCGCCTGCTCAAGCCGGACGCGCTGCTGTTGGGGGAGGTCTGGGAGGACGCATCCAACAAAACCGCCTATTCCGTCCGCCGCCGTTATTTTACCGACGGTGAGCTTGACAGCGTCATGAACTATCCCTGGCGCACGGCCATCATTGACTTTTTGCGCAATCTGGACGACGGCGCGGCCCTGGGCGAGTGCGTCATGACCATTGCGGAAAACTATCCGCCCCAGGTGCTCCAGACCTTGATGAACCCCTTGAGCACGCACGATACGCCCCGGATTCTTAACGCTCTGATCGGTGATTTTCAGGGGGACCGGGAATATCAGGCCCGGGTCCGCCTGAGCTATGAGCAGCGGGAGCTTGCCTTCGAGCGCCTGCGTCTGGCTGCCTTTTTGCAGTACACCCTGCCCGGATGCCCCTGCGTCTATTATGGAGACGAGGCGGGCATGGAGGGCTGCAAGGACCCCTTTAACCGGGGCTGTTTTCCCTGGGGGCGGGAGGACCGCCGCTTCGAGACGTACTACCGCGGGCTGGGCCAGCTCAAGAACAACACCCCCGCCCTCCGCGCCGGAGCCGTTCGCGTCACGCTGGCCGGGGAGGGGAAAATCGTCTTCCTGCGCTGCTGCGCGGAGCAGACGGTCCTGTGCTGCGTCAACCGTTCCGGCGCGCCTCTGCGCGTCGAGGCCCGCCACAGCCTTATGACGCAGGAAACCACCCGCGAGGGCGGGACCTTTTTGGTGCAGCCCGGCGGGTTCGGATGCCTGGAATTGTGAACGGGCCGGTCGGATCACTGAGCTGGCTGCTGTAATTTGAAAGGAGGCTTCTGTATGCGCAAAACCGGATTTGCCACCCTGATCTCCGGCGTTCTGCTCACGCATTTGCTGTTTTGGGTTCGCCGGACCGATTGGTTTGCGGCGGAGGCCGCGCGGGGAATGTCGGATTTTGCCGAGCTGGTGGAATCCGCCTTTTGGGCGGCGCTGGTGACGGCAGTCTTCGGCCTGTTTCTTCTGCTTTTGAGCTTTCGGCCCACGCAGACCCTGCCCGAGAACGAGCCGCCCGTCCCCATGGTCCGCAGCTGGGTCTGCCCTTCCTGCGGCAGTGAGAATACCGACGAGCGGCGCTGCGCCGTCTGCGGCGCGCTGCGCGATCAGCCCATGCCCCCCACCTGGCGCTGTTCCTTCTGCGGCACGGAGACCCCGGAGGGCGTCGCTCTTTGCCAAAACTGCGGCGCTCCGAAGGACCGGCCCCTGCTGACCTGGACCTGCGAGGGCTGCGGCCATGAAAACTCTGAGACGGAGACCCGCTGCGCAGCCTGCCAGAGAAGACGGTTTCCGCAGGCCGTCACCTGGAGCTGCCCCGTTTGCGGCATCGCAAACGACGGCCGGACCGACACCTGCAAGCTCTGTGGCACCAAGCGGCGTGGCAACTCCTGGAGCTGCAGCTATTGCGGGCGGGAGAACCGGGAGGGACGGACGGTTTGCGCCAACTGCGGCCGTCCCAAGGGCTATCGGGGCGGTTCCTGGCTCTGTCCCGTCTGCGGCGCGCAAAACCGCGCCGACCGGGAAATCTGCGCCGGCTGCGGCCAACCGCGCGCCTGAGCTTGAAAAGACCGTTCGGAGCATCGTCATCATACGTAAAACACGGATACTACGCACTGTCTATGAAGGAGGTACTATGAAAAAGCTTGCGGTTCTTCTTGTTTTTGTCTGTTTGCTTACCCTCTTTGCAGGCTGCAAGGGCAATGCCGACACCGTCCGTCCCATGCTCTTCCATGTCACGGGGGAGAATGGCGAGGAGGCTTATCTCTTCGGCACCATTCATGTAGGAGATCAGAGGATCAATACGGCCATGGAAACTGTTGCGCCTTACCTGGACGGCTGTGACGCGCTGGCGGTGGAGTTTGACATCGTGGCCTATGAGGATGATCTGGCTGCGCAGATGCAGGCCATGTCCCAGTTCATCCTGACCGACGGCACCAAGGTCTCCGACCACATGCCGAAGGAGACCTTCGAGAAGGCTTCCGACCTGGTGGGCAAGGCCGGGCTGTATCCGAAGCTGATGGAAAACTACAACCTGTCCATGTGGACCCAGCTTGTGGAGCAGGCTGCGCTGATCACCCAGACAGACCTTGACACGAAAATCGGTATGGACAGATCGCTGATCCAGCATTGCTATGACCGGAAGATCGAGGTCCGGAATGTTGAGAGCCCTGAGCTCCAATATGGGCTGATGGCCAGCTTTTCGGATGAGCTGAACCTGCTTTTAATCGAAGATACGCTGGACAGCCTGGACGAATACGGCGCCAACATTGACGGGCTCTATGCCGCCTGGCTTTCCGGCAATTATGATAACATCGTTGCTGTGTTGAACGACGAGGAAGCCGGCGAAGAGGAAGGGCTCACCGAAGAGCAGCGCGCGCTTGTGGAGGACTATAACGACAGGATGCTGACGCAGCGGAATCTCGGGATGCGCGATAAGGCCGTCGAATGGCTGAAAGCGGGTGACAAGGTCTTTTTTGCTGTCGGCGCGGCCCATCTGGTGGCGGAGGGCGGCCTTGTGGAGCTCCTGCGGGCCGCGGGTTATACCGTGGAACAGGTGTCATACTGATTCTAATACGAACCGTATGAACTTTGTTTTTTTCTTTTTTTGCGGAAAGCTCTTGCTTTTTTTGGTCAGATATGTTATAAAAGGTGAGCGGGGAGGATACTCCTCGTAAAACATGAAAAGGAGAACATAACTATGAAGCGTATCGTATCTCTTGCACTGGTCGTTCTGCTGATTGCTGCACTGTTTGTCGGCTGCGGCAATAGCTCCGTGGAGGGCACCTACCTCATCAAGTCCATGGGCGGCGTAGCTGTTGAGGACATGTTCAAGGAAGAGGCCGGCGACGACTTCGACCTGGACGCCATTCTTTCCATGTTCAAGGTGAGCAGCCTTGGCGAGCTGATTACCATGGAGCTCAAGGCTGACGGCACCGTCACCATGAAGAATGCCATGGACGCGATGGACAGCGATGAGGACTCCACCATGTCCGGCACCTGGAAACAGGAAGGCGACAAGGTCAGCATCACCATCGACGGCGACACCCAGGAGTTCACGCTGAACGGCAGCGAGCTGAGCGGCGGTGAAGGCGACGAGGCCATGGTTTTCGTGAAGAAGTAAGCTACGTAAAAAATCGGTCCCGCGAGATCGCGGGACCGATTTTATTTATCAATGCTTATTCGTTGGGCAGCTCCACATCGGCGTAGTCCTTGAACTCCTCGACAATGGCTTCGGCCTTTTCCTTGGCCTCTTCCACCTTGTCTTCCACGTCGTTCCTGACTTCCTCAACCTTGTCGGCGACAGTCTCCGTGGCGTTTTCCACAAAGTCCTCCACCGTTTCGGGCTTGCCGCAGCTGCATTCGTCCTCGTCCATACAGCAGCACTTGCAGCCGAATTTCTTTTTAATCAGCATCAGCGCCGCGCAGATAGCGGCCAGCGCGCCGATTATGGCGAGAACAGTCGTGATGGTTTTGTTCATAGTAGTCCCTCCTGTCATTATAATTTTATCATACTTTACTATACCATATTCTTTCCCGGTACGCAAGTATTTATCTTGTAAATTTCCGGCTCTGCAGTCAGGGTGTATCTATTCAGTAGCCCCATCTGTCATTTCGAACGAAGTGAGAAATCCGTTCCTTTTTGCGTAGATAATACGGATTTCTCGGCGATGAATCGCCTCGAAATGACAGGATACTGAACAGATACGTCAGGGTTTGTAACTGTTCACGCAGGGTGGCCTTCCCCCAGACCGCCGACGACAGGCTGGCACGGATCGCAGCGGCCAGAGTCTGGCTGCCCTACGCAGAATTGGAGGCGTTTCGCATGGGCTGAACTGTTACCGGTGTTTTTCATATTCCGCCAGGACGAATTCGATCTCCGTGTCCAAGGTCTCGAGCCCGTCCAACTTCGCCCGGTCGGAAGGGGAGCTCCGATAATAATAGGGCGTCATTTGGAAGACGGCCTGAATATCCGCCTGGCTTGCCAGTGTGATCCGAGCCGAAAGCTTCTGCCTCTGCCTCAGACGCAGCGTTTGCGTCTGGGGCAAGGCTTCGTCGTTTTCATAGGCACGGTCATAGACCGCCTGCTTCAAGCCGAAGAGATGCCGCCGCCCCGGTACCGCAATCGTCAGCCGTCCCCCGGGACGAAGCACCCGGCACAGCGTTCGCTCCTGAAACGGAGCAAAAAGCAGTGTGGCCCAGTCAAAGCCCCCGTCCGCCACCGGCAGATGGGCCAGGTTTGCCACAAAAAGGGTCAGCTCCGCATTCCGTTTCGCTGCCAGCCGGACCATCTCCCGGGACAGGTCGAAGCCATAGACGGTCAGCCCCGGCAATTCTCCCAGGGCTGCAGTATAATAGCCCTCGCCGCAGCAGAGGTCCAGCAGCGCCCCGTTCCTGCTCGCGTATTGGGCGGTCAACGCGTCTCGTAACGGCGCGTAGTATCCCTGATTCAGAAAGTCCCTGCGAAACCGGGCGGCCTGCTTGTTGTCGCCCATGGCGTCGGCCGGCTTTGAGCCAACCGTAAGGTTAACATAACCTTCTTTTGCCAGGTCGAAGGCGTGCTGCGCCGGACAGCGAAGCGTGCGCCTGTCCAGACATAGCGGCTGCGCGCAGACGGGACAGCGCAAAAGATCATAGTTCATAATGCTAACTCATCTTCGTCGTGTGTGTGATTCTTCTGACGCTATTATACCACGAGGCTCTGTCAAAATCCATAAAGAATTCAAAAAACTCTGGCATTCTGACGGTTTTTGTGGTAAAATATATCGTATCTATTCAGTAGCCCCATCTGTCATTTCGAACGAAGTGAGAAATCCGTTCCAATTTGCGTAGATAATACGGATTTCTCGGCGATGAATCGCCTCGAAATGACAGGATACTGAACAGATACAATATATCTGTTATTACAGGCGCATGTGCGGTTTTTCCAGAATACGCGCTGCGCCTGTAAACTGTTAACAGGGGGAATCTTTGTGAAAAAGCCTTCAAGGGTGCTTGCCCTGGTTTTGGTTTTTGAAATGGTGATGTCCTTGCTTTCTGTCATGAGCTTTGGAACCGAAGAAGGGGAGCAGGCGAGGCAGATCGAGGGCTTGCCTTCGGACGGAAGCTACGGCGTCGTCTGTTATTGCGGCGAGACGCCCGCCGCTGTCCTCGGGGCTGACATTTCCGACGGTGTGGCCCCGGTCAGGACTGTCAGGCTCTCCCCGGACGGAAAAACAATCGCTTTTCTGCCTGCCGGCGCGGCGGTTTTCCGGTTCATCAAAAATGAGGACGGCACTTACTATCTGAAGCTTGGCAGCGCGTATCTCGCGATCCGGTGCGTGAACAGCCGGAGTGAAATTGTCCTGCAAAACAGCACTTCCGGCGCAAAGTGGGACCTTGTTCCGGACGCGGAAGGCGCTTGCACCGTGTCAGGTCATGAAGTCCCCGGCAGCGACCGGTATCTGCGATACTGCAACAACAGGATCTCTCCCAATCAGATGACAGCCGACAGGAGCCAGTTCCGCTTTCGGTTTTTTGCTTCCTCCCCGGACGGGGACGGCCGCATTGGGGACCCGATGGCTGACGGCTCCCGGCCGGGGAACGGCGCAAAGGTCGTAATCTACAATCACAGCGCAAAGGCGGTATTCGGTCAACCCACCGGGGCGGACAAACAGCCTGCGTTGCTGCCTGCAGCCGCCGATTTGGGCGAAGACGGGAGCCTGGACTATGAGAAGGTTGCCGATGGCGGCCTGATCTTCAACGTGCGGGTTGAGGGCATTGGAAGCGAGGCCGAATACCTGTTTGAAACCAACGGCAGGTATCTGGCAATGTCCGAGAATTTCGCAGATGAAACCGGCGGGGTACACAACGCCGAAGCTCTGTCTTTGATCGAGATGCCCGAAGACGCGGAAAAGCAGGCTTATGCGCGGTGGACGCTGGGTGAGACCGCAGGCGGTTATATTCTGTACAACGCGGCGGCCATGAACGGCGAAAGAAAATGCTGTGCGGCGTTTTTGGGCGCGGTGTTCAAAGGCTGGACACCCAGGACAGATGATCCTGCGCCCTTCTCCATGCGCTTTCTCTCCATGCAGGATAAAGACGGGCAGGGCTATGTGGTCAATCCCAGAGTTCTGTTGGATGCGCCCGATCCTGCCATTGGAGAGGACTGCCCCGTGCGGTTTGTCCTGGACGATCTGGCCGAACCCGTGTCCGTCCGGGCGGAATACACCTGCTCCGGGGCCGGGACCACCGGGCCGCAAGGAGTCCCCGAGGTCACACTGGAGGGGAAACGGGGCGGCTTCACCGTTCCGGCCGCAGACCTGGCGGGCTGGGACGCGCTGACCATCCGCATCACTGTGAAAAACGCCCTTGGCAAGGCGTATGAGGCGGTCAAGGTCTGTGAGATTCGGAACGAGCCGGTCATCATCTCCGCCACTCCCGCAGCCGATTCCGCCACGGGAGCTGTGATCCGTCCGGAAATTGCCGTCACCTATGCCAACGTCGGGGAGGGCTCCAGCTTTGAGATGCTGGTGGACGGCCGGTCGGTACCTGCTGTGGCCGAGGCGGGCAAATTCTCCTACCTCCCTGACCGGGACATGACAGAGGGCAGGCACGCTGTCTGTGTCACTGTCACCCGGGCGGACGGCAAGCAGGCGGAAAGGCGTTGGCATTTCTTCGTTGGGGAGGGAGGCGCGAGGCTGTTTTTTGGACAGATCCATGCCCACACCGCTTCGTATTCTGACGGCGTCGGCACCCTGGAGGAGGCCTATGAGCATGCTCACGGCGCGGAAGACATGGACTTCCTGATCGTCACCGACCACTCCAACTTCTTTGATACCACTGCCACGGCCACCGCCTCCAGCTACTATGATCTGCGTTCCCTGCTGCAAAACGGGGAAGGCTCAGCCACCAGGTGGGAGGAGGCCCGCGCCATCGCAAGGGAATACAACGAGCGCTATGAAGATTTTCTCTGTGTCTACGGCTATGAAATGACCTGGTCCGGCGGTCCCGGTCACATCAATACCTACAACACCTACGGAGTCGTCTCCCGGAACAACGGGGAGTTGAACAACAAGACCGCCAATGCGGGCATGTACCGCTATTATGACCTGATGGCAAACGCGGAAAGAGGTCTGGACATCGGGGGCAGAAAGGCCGTCGCGATTCGTGACGGGCGGACGGCCACCGGCGTCAACGCCACCAAATATATCCCCTTCGATGCTGAGGGCAATCCGGTCCCCGTTGTCTCCCAGTTCAACCACCCCGGCAGGACCTACGGCGATTTCGAAAGCTTTGCAGGTCGCACAGCCGAGCGGGACGATGTGCTCAACCTGATCGAGGTGGGTAACGGCGAGGGAGCCGTGGGCAGCTGTGCCTACATCTCATCCTACGCCGAATATGACCGCTGCCTGTCTATGGGCTGGCATGTGGGACCAACCAACAACCAGGACAACCACCGTGGCGGTTGGGGCTCCTCCAACACCTGCCGTGACGTTATCCTGACCGACGACTTTTCCGAAATCGGCCTCTATCGGGCGCTGGACCAGCGCCGGATCTATGCCACGGAGGATCAAAATCTTCGCATCTTCTATGACCTGATCGCCAATGGAGTGACCTACCGGCTTGGCGACATTGCATCCATCGAGGACAGCGAGCAGCCCGCTTCCGTCACCGTCAGGCTCGATATTACCGATCCGGACCGTGAGGATAAAATTGCCTTCGTGGAGGTTGTCGGCGAGGGCGGCAGGACACTGAACCGAGTTGAGGTGAACGACCCCGCCTGTTGCTGCGAGCTCGAGCTCCCGAATACCGACGCCTACTATTATATTCGCGTAACCGAGCAGGACGGGCAGATCGCCGTTACTTCTCCCGTCTGGGTCAGGGAGGCCGTTCCCGTAACCGCGGCGATCAAAACCTCCGCTTCCATGGCCGTCCAGGGCGAGCAGGAGACCGTTACCGCCACCCTGCACAACGGTTCTGAGGATTCATTATTGTATGTCCGCGGCTACAGGGTCGAGGCGGAAGGTCGGGTTTTGGCAGAAAGGACCGGGCTCGAGGCCTTTATTCGCCCAAACGAAGAAATGGAGCTGAAGCTTCCCTTCACGCCCGCTTCCTCCGAGCCCGCTGTCAGCCAAACCTATGAGATTAAGGCCACGTTTTTTGCGGCCTTTGAAGGGACGGAACTGACCCGCGCCGGAACGCTTACTGAGACCTCCTATGCCCCGGAGCAGATGACCTTCATCGGTCTGGATAACGGCCACAGGAATTTCTGCGTTTCCGGCGACTACGCGGGCAGCGAGAGCACCTTTCTCGAGATCTGCGCCGCGCGCGGTATCCTCTGCCAATACATCGAGGCCGGCAAAATGACCCGGGAAAATCTGGCCAAGTACAAGGCTGTCATCCTGACCGTTCCCCGCGTGGATGAGAACACCCGTCCACCGGTCTGGACCGCGGAGGAGCTGGAGGCCGTGGCCGACTACGCGGCCCACGGCGGCTGCGTCATCAATCTCTCCAAGTCCGACCGGTATGACTATGCCGGGCTGGCGGACGGCGTGGATCGCGATGAATACGCTTCCGCCGCTCTGTCCAACTTAATCAATGAGGCTGTCGGCGCGCAGACCAGATTTGTCCGGGGCATTGTTGTGGACAATGAGCACAAAACCAACGAGGCCTACCGAATCAGCTTTGAAGGGGGAGAGTTGGTCGGCGATCACCCCTTCACCGCGGGCATCTGTGCCGCCTCCAATGGCGCTTATCGGTGGTACAACGGCACCGGCATCATCGCCGACCCCTGCCTGCGATTTGCTGACATAAAGCGCAGCAGTTACTACCACAAAGCTGTGGATTACATGCTCGAGCACGGTCTCATGAGTGGGCTGAGCCAGACCGCCTTTGGTCCGAAGACCGCGCTGACCCGCGAGATGCTCGTCACCATTCTCTGGCAGATTGCCGGCCGTCCCACAGCCACTGGGCCGAACCCGTTCAGCGATGTCAGGATAAGCAACTACTCCTATAAGGCCATCCTCTGGGCCTATGAGAACGGCATCGCCAGCGGCAGGTCAAAAACGACCTTTGCCCGAAAGGCGGCTGTCACCCGGCAGGAGCTGGCGGTCTTTCTCTACAGCTTTGCCAGGTACAAGCGCATGGATCTGGGCGGGG
This sequence comes from uncultured Clostridia bacterium, assembly GCA_945487445.1. GTDB lineage: Bacteria > Bacillota > Clostridia > Oscillospirales > Oscillospiraceae > JAFRPC01. The sequence goes on from CALYTU010000018.1 coordinate 15,145, forward strand.
CGGCAGATTTGTCCTCATATCCGGACGCGGGGACGGTCAGCGCCTTTGCAGGAAAAGCCATGCGGTGGGCAGTCGCCAACGGCCTGATGAGCGGTGTCAAAATCGGCGGCGTGACATATCTCAGCCCCAGAACAAGCTCTGACCGCGGCCAGGTGGCTCTCGTTTTGAAGCAATTCATTGATCTGACCGGCGAGGACCTGCCAAGGGCTTCGGGCGCCGTTACCACGCTGATCGCGCCCTATCCCGGCACATGGGTCGCTTCCTATCAGGCCGATTTCACCGGCTCGGCCTATGTTCCCGACTACGAGGATGACAGGGTTCTGGCACAGAAGGGGAGCTTCTCCCTGGTCACTGTCGAGAAGCTGCCCGGCGGCGGCTTCCTGGTCTGCGGCGGCGCCTGCTTTTTCACCAACTCCGATCTGAAATATGGCGTTCCCGCCGAAGAGCAGTATGAAAATTACGGCCTTGTCTGCAACATTCTGGATACCGTCAAACAGAAAAACACCCCTGGCCCGTAACGATGGCAGGGCGGGTCTTAGGACGATCCGGTTATAGCTCTTGATTTTTTGCTTTACACCCGACGCAAAAAATGCTATAATAGCTTAACTGCGTGGGAGATTTGTTTTCCCGCGTTTGCACGTTTCATTCTGAGGGGGGGCTGTCTGTGCGGAAGCTCTGGAACGGTGTCACGGAGTTTTTTCGGCGGGGCGATCTGATTCTGCTGTTTTTGTGCGTCGTCACCACGATCTTTGGCATGGTGATCATCGCCAGCGCCACGCATTACAGCGGCTCATCCCGCTATCTGGTCGTGCAGGGCGCGGCGCTTGTGCTGGGGATCGGCCTCTATATTGCCGTGTCGCTCCTGGATGTCGAAATTCTGGCCGAGCATCGGGAACTGCTGCTTGCCTTCAATGTGCTGTTCATGTCCTTGCTCCTGGTCTGGGGCGTGGAAGGCAACACCGGCAACCGTGCGTGGTTGGATCTGCCTATGCTCCCGGTCAATATCCAGCCCGCTGAGATCTGCAAAATCACCTTTGTCATTGCCCTGGCCAAGACCATGAGCAACCACAGAAACAAGCTCTCGTCCGTGAAGTCCATGGCTGCCATTACGATCCAAACCGTTCTGATGATGGGGCTGATCCTTGTAATTTCCAAGGACGCGGGCTCCGCCATCGTATTTCTGTTCATTTTTCTGGTGGTTGCCTTTGTGGGAGGCGTGCGCGCCTGGTGGTTTTTGATCGGTTTGCTGATTGCGGCGGCCGTGTTCCCGATTCTCTGGAAATATTTTGTCCGCGCGGACCAGAAGAACCGGATTCTGATGTTTTTCGACCCCACCATTGACCCACAGGGAAAGGGCGTCCGCTGGGATACCAACCGATCCATCGCCATGCTTTCCGGCGGCGGGATCTCCGGCCAGGGATTGTTTAAGGGCGCCATGCTGCAAAATCACGCCATTGCCGCTCAGCACACGGACTTCATTTTTTCTGCCATCGGCGAAGAGCTGGGGATCCTCGGGTGCCTGTTCACCCTGCTGCTGCTCTCGGCCATCGTGGCCCGCTGCGTCCATGTCGGTCTGAAAACCCCCAATTATATGAACCGTCTGATCTGCTTCGGCATAGCGGCCATTCTGGTCCTGCAAATCCTGATCAACGTGGGCATGTGCATCGGCGTCTTCCCGGTCATCGGCCTGACGCTTCCCTTCGTCAGCTACGGCGGCTCGTCGGTCGTTACGCTCTATCTGGCTATGGGCCTGATCTCCGGCATTCATATGCGTCCGGACCCAGAAGCGCGCTCGCCCTATATTCAACCCCGTTATTAACCGCCGGGGCCGGAAGCAACGGCCCCGCTTTTGATTTCTTTCGACGCCATGACGAGATCCTGGAGACATAAAATAAGGAGGAAGCAGCATGGAATTACTCAAGCTCCTGGAGGGAATTCGCTTTCCGGCGCTGAACTGGCTCATGCAGATCATCACCTTCTGCGGTGAGGAGCTGGTCTTTATGGCCGTGGCTCTGGTCCTGTTTTGGTGCGTGGATAAATGGAGGGGTTACTACATCCTATCCGTTGGCTTTCTCGGCACGGTTTTCAATCAGTTTTTCAAGCTGGTCTTCCGCGTGCCCCGTCCCTGGGTTCGGGACTCCTCCTTTACGGTTGTGGAGTCAGCCAAGAGTCAGGCCACGGGCTATTCCTTTCCCAGCGGCCACACCCAGAACGCCGTGGGCACCTACGGCGGCATTGCACGGGAAACCAAACGGACCTGGCTGCGCTGGGTTATGATCGTCCTTGCCGCGTTAATTGGGTTCTCCCGCATGTATCTGGGCGCACATGACTATGCCGATGTGGGCGTGGCCCTGGTCCTTGGCGTGATTCTGGTTTTCGCCATGCATCCGGTGATCCGGCGAGCCAGACAGAGCGCCAGGTTCATGTACGGTTTTTTGGGCCTGATGACCCTGTTGGTTCTGGCTTATCTGGCCTTCGTCCTGCTCCATCCCTTCCCCCCCGAGGTCCGGAACGTCGATTCTGTCACCAAGGTCAGCAGCTATGACGAGGGCTTGAAAAACGGCTATTCCCTCCTCGGCGGCCTGCTCGGTCTGATCGTGGTCTACACGGTGGATCGCCGCAAGGACTTTTCCGAGAAGGCGCCCCTTCCCGGCCAGATCTGCAAGGTGGTCATTGGCCTTGCAATTCTCGTTGGCCTGCGGACGGTACTGAAAAAACTCTTTGGGCTGATCTCCGAAGACCTGTGCTGGAACGCCCTGCGCTACTTCTGCATGGTGGCTTTCGCCGGCGCAATCTGGCCGCTGACCTTCCCATTTTGGGCGAGGCTGGGCGCGAAAAAGAAGTGATACGATTCTCTGATCAAACGCTTCAAAAAGATTTGCGAGGCAGTTTTGCGCCAGACGAGGCGGAGGACGCAGGCGGGCTTGACGCCCGGCAAGGACGACAACGATGTATGGCACAAAGCTGACCGCAAAGATATTGAATGGTTTTATCTGAGAATCGTATGAAAGGAAAGCGGAAAAAACGGAACGGAATTTTGGTCCGCCTTTCATTTCATTGTATCTGTTCAGTATCCTGTCATTTCGAGGCGATTCATTGCCGAGAAATCCGTAT
>CALYTU010000019.1 GCA_945487445.1 uncultured Clostridia bacterium
AAGGAGTATTTTATAATTGGCAGAAAGGCTAAGGATTATCCCCTTAGGGGGATTGAACGAAATTGGAAAGAACATGACCGTTTTGGAGTATGGCAAAGATATGATCGTTGTGGACTGCGGTCTGGGATTTCCTGAGGACGATATGTACGGCGTAGATCTGGTGATCCCCGACGTTACCTACCTCGTCAGCAATCAGAAAAAGCTGCGCGGCTTTTTCATCACCCACGGCCACGAGGATCACATCGGCTCCATTCCCTACGTCCTCCAAGCCGCAAACGCGCCCATCCACGGCACGCCTCTGACAAACGGACTGATCCGGCTCAAGCTGGAAGAGCACGGCCTGCTCGACACGGTCAAGCTCGTGACGCACCAAGCCGGAGAGACCGTGAAGGCGGGCTGCTTTCAGGTGGAGTTCATTCACGTCAACCACTCCATTGCCGATGCGGTTGCCTTCTGCATCCACACCCCCGTTGGAAAGATTCTTATGACCGGCGATTTCAAAATTGACCCCACCTCTCCCGAGGGTATGGCCGACCTTGCGCGGCTGGGCGAGCTGGGCAAGGAGGGTGTTCTGGCCCTGCTTTGCGACTCCACCAACGTCGAACGCCAGGGCTACACCCCCTCCGAGTCCGTTGTCACCGAGGGAATTGACAGGCAGTTCCGGGGCTGTGACAAGCGGATCATTATTACGACCTTCGCCTCCAACATGTACCGCATCCAGTCTATCCTGAACATCGCCAAGCGCCACGGCCGGAAGGTGGCCGTGACGGGGCGCAGCATGGAAAACATTCTCAAGGTGGCAGGGGAGCTGGGCTATTTGAAGGTGGCCCAGGATCTGGTGGTGGATATCAGCGAGATCAAAAACATCGCCCCGAACCGTCTGGTCATCGTGGCTACGGGCTCCCAGGGCGAGAATATGTCCGCCCTCTCCCGCATGGCCTTTGACAACCATAAGCAGGTGAATATCACGGCCCTGGATCGGGTCTTGATCTCTGCCTCCGCCATCCCCGGCAATGAGAAGGCCATCGGGAAAATCATCAACGAGCTCTACCGCAAGGGCGCCGAGGTCATCTACGAGAAGTCCGAGGGTCTGCACGTTTCCGGCCACGCCTGCCAGGAGGAGCTGAAACTGATCCATGCGTTGATTCGGCCCCGGTTCTTCATCCCCGTTCACGGCGAGCAGCGGATGCTCCGGGTCCATGAAAAGCTGGCTCTCCATATGGGCATGAGCCCCCGGCGGATCTTCGTGGGGGGCATTGGGCAGGTCTTTGAGCTCACGGGAAAGACCTGCAAGCTGACCGGCGAGACCGTCCCCGCAGGCAAGATTCTTGTGGACGGCACCGGCGTTGGCGACGTGGGCAGCATTGTCCTCCGGGACCGCAGGCATCTTGCCCAGGACGGCATGGTCGTTGTCTGCGTGAACCTTTCCAGCATGGACGGCTCCATTCTTTCCGGGCCGGACATCATCACCCGCGGCTTCATTTATGTGAAGGATGCCGAGGATCTGATGGAAGCCCTGCGCTATCTCGTGATCGACACCCTGGAGCACTGCCGCGCCAGGCGGGTCAAGGACCACAGCGCCATCAAGGCCGCGATCAAAAACGACCTGTCGGCCTACCTGTTCAAGACCACCAGACGCAACCCCATGATTATCCCGGTTCTGACAGAAATTTGAACCAGGGGGGGCGGGAGGTAAATGCCTCCCGCCCCCCTTTTTTCATCATCCCCCCACCTGCGCGGTCTCGCGCAGGCCGTCCGGGCCGAGTTCGGCGCGGACCGCACCGCGCAAAATCAGTTCTGCGGCCGGGTCCAACAGCGCCGTCTGGAGCAGACGGCGCAGCGCCCGCGCGCCCGCCGGGTTGCGGGCACATTGCGCTGCCAGCAGAGCCGGAAGGTCCGGATCTGCCTCCACATGCAGGCCAGCGGCCTCCACACGGGCAAGAGCCTCTCCCAGCCGCAGGGCCGCAATCCGCGTGAGGGTCTGCTGGGACAGCGGCCGGAATTCCACCACCGCGTCCATCCGCCCCAATAGCTCGGGGGAGAAGGCGCCCGCCACCCGGTCCCGGGGCTCCGCCGAGCCGCCGAAGCCTGCCCGGGCCTTCGGCCCCAGGGTTCCGGCGTTGGTGGTCATGACCAGCAGGGCGTTTCGGAAATCAGCAGTTCGTCCGAGGCTGTCGGTCAGCCGCCCGTCTTCCAGAATTTGCAGCAGCAGGGCTGTCACGCTCGGATGGGCCTTCTCCAGCTCGTCAAGCAGGATCAGGCTGTGGGGCCGCGCCCGGACCCGCTCCGTCAGCTCGCCTCCCTTTCCGTGGCCCACATAACCGGGAGGCGCTCCCAGCAGGCGTGCGGCGGTGTGCTCCTGGGCGTACTCCGTCATATCCAGGCGAATCATGGCCTCCTCGCTGCCGTAAACTTCCCGGGCCAGGGCCTTGCACAGAGCGGTCTTTCCCACCCCGGTCGGCCCGGTCAAAAGCAGGGCGGCTCCCGGCCGCCCCGGCTCGGCGAGCCCGAGCCTGCCCCGCCGGACGGCGGCGGCTACTGCGCGGACTGCCTCGGGCTGACCCAGCACTGCCTCGGCAAGCTTTGCCTCCAGATTCCGCAGGGCTGCCCGTTCGCCCTCTCGAAGACGCCGCAGCGGAATGCCGGTGGCCCGCTGGAGCGTCAGGGCAACAGCCTGTCGGTCCACAATCCCCGTCCCGCGCAGACTGACAGCGGCGGCAGTCTCGTCCAGCAGGTCCACGGCCTTGTCGGGCAGACATCGGCCGGACAGGTAGCGGTCGCTGAGCCGGACCGCCGCCTCCACCGCCTGCGAAAGGATGCAGACTCCGTGGTGCCGCTCCAGCCCCGGGCTCAGGGCGCGGAGGATCTCAAGGCTTTGTCCCACAGTGGCTGGCGCGACGTTGACGGTCCGGAAGCGGCGGGCCAGGGCCGGGTCCGTTTCCACGCGGCGGCTGTATTCTTCCCCGGTAGTGGCGCCGATGATCTGTACGCCGCCCCGTCCCAGTGCGGGCTTGAGCAGATTGGCCGCGTCGATGGAGCCCTCGGCGCCGCCTGCCCCCATCAGCGTGTGGAGCTCGTCGAGAAAGAGAATGACGTTTCCTGCCTGTGCCGTCTCCGTCAGCAGATCCCGGACGCGCTCTTCAAATTCTCCGCGGTATTTCGTTCCTGCCACCAGAGCGGCCATATTCAGGCTCCAGAGGTGCTTCCCGGCCAGCTGACGCGGCACCTGTCCCCGGGCGATCCGGCGGGCCAATTCTTCTACGATGGCAGTTTTCCCCACCCCCGGGGGGCCAACCAGCGCAGGACTATTCTTATTCCTGCGACAGAGCACCCGCACCAGCTCCGCCAGCTCCTCCTCCCGGCAGAGCACGGGCTCCGCCGTCTCCCGCCGTCCCATCGGTACGGCAAACTGTTCCAGTAAGCGCATCACAAACCATCCTTTCCGGGTATGCGTCAACGTATCCGTGGCCCGGACCCTGCCGGGGGAAAGGCCGGAGCGAATCGGGCGTCGCTCCCTGCGGGCGCGCAGCGATACCGTTCAAATATGGAAAGGGTACCCGCAACGGGGAAAAGTTAGTCATTTGTTCAGAAAAAATGTGCAATTTTTTTAATATTTCCCATTGCAATTTTCAGAAAACGTGCTATGATAGGGGCAGCAAGAAAAGCTGCAATCACCCATCGAAACAAGGAGGAACAACCATGGCTTATACCATTACCGACAACTGCGTCAAGTGCGGCACCTGCGCCGACTCCTGCCCCCTGGGCATCATCTCCGAAGGCGATGACAAGTACGTGATCGACGCTGAGCAGTGTGTCGAGTGCGGCTCCTGCGCCAGCGCCTGCCCTGTTGAGGCCATTGAGCTTTAATCGAACGGCAAAAAAGGGTCTGTGCATGGCACAGACCCTTTTTCCTTGAAAACCTGTTTGTTTCATCGCCCGTCGAGCCGGGACGGTGACAAGTGTGACAAGTAGAAATAGAATGAAGATTGAAAAACTTCAAAATGGGATCAGGCTCCTGCGTGACGACACGGCGTTTCCTTTGAGCACGGACGCGATTTTGCTGGCGGATTTTGCCCGGGTGACAAAGGGGACGGCAGTTTGCGACCTTTGCGCCGGAGGAGGGGCCGTAGGCCTGCTGCTTCTCAGCCGGGATCCCGCTTTGGAGATTACCGCCCTGGAGCTACAGCCCGAACCCTGCGCCCTGATGGCGCGGGCCGCGGCGGAGAGCGGGGTTCAGGACCGCTTCCATATCCTGCAAGGGGACGTGCGGCACATCCGGACCCTGCTTCCGGCGGGAGCCTTTCGCAATGTGGTCTGTAACCCGCCCTACTATCCCGTCGGCAGCGGCTGCGCGCCCGAAAACGAAGCCCAGGAAATCGCCCGGACAGAGCGGTGCTGCACGCCGGAGGACCTCAGCGCCGCGGCGGCCTGGCTGCTGCCCACGGGAGGAAATCTCTGGCTGGTGCACCGTCCGGAACGGCTGACAGATCTGCTTTGCGCCCTGCGGGGAAAGGGGCTGGAGCCCAAGCGGCTGCGCCCCGCCTGTCCCCGGCCGGCCGCTTCGCCCGCTTTGATCCTGCTCCAGGCCGTCCGAGGGGGCAGACCCGGGCTGAAATGGGAGCCGCCGCTGGTTTTGGCAGCCGACGACGGAACGCCCACCGAGGAGTACAGGCGGATCTATCGCCTGAAATGATCACATCGTTTCAAACGAAAAACGGATGGAGGCCCTATGACCGGAACCCTGTACCTTGTCCCAACGCCCATTGGCAACTTGGGGGATATTTCCCGGCGCTGCGTTGAGACGCTGAATGCCGTGGACTTCATCGCCGCGGAGGATACCCGCGTCAGCCTGAAGCTGCTGAACCACCTGGGACTGAAAAAGTCCCTTGTCAGCTACCATGAGCACAATAAGAAGGAGAGCGGCCCTCGGATTTTGGAGCGGCTGCTGGCCGGGCAGAGCTGCGCGCTGGTGACGGACGCGGGCTGCCCCGCGATCTCCGACCCGGGCGAGGATCTGGTCCGGCTCTGCGCCGGGTCCGGGGTGCCGGTCTGCGCCCTGCCCGGTCCCTGCGCCGCAATTGTTGCCCTGTCTGTCTCCGCCCTGTCCACGGGCCGGTTCGCCTTTGAGGGCTTCCTGCCCGCCCAGAAAAAGGAGAGAAAGGCCCGTCTGGAGGCCCTGCGGACGGAGGAACGGACCATGATTTTCTATGAGGCTCCCCATCATCTGCGGGCTGCGCTGGCGGATCTGCTTGCTGCCTTCGGTCCGGATCGGACTGTGAGCCTTTGCCGGGAGCTGACCAAGCTCCATGAGGAGGTCCTCCGCCTGACCCTGGGAGAGGCTTCGGCTTACTACGCGGAAAACGAGCCCAGGGGCGAGTATGTTTTGGTAGTGGGCGGCTGCGCACCGCGGCAGGCGGCTGTCAGCCTGGAACAGGCGGCGTCTCTGGCCCGTGCCCTGGTAGAAGGCGGTATTCGCACAAAGGAAGCGGTCAGGCAGGTGGCCGAGCAGACCGGCGTCTCCAAAAACGCCCTCTACGCCGCCGTGGTTGACGGCAGCTGACAAAACCGGGACCTTTCGGTCCCGGTTTTGTCAGCCTGGGAAAAAACGCCAAAGAGTTTTCCTGCAGCACTTCTCTGATTGGATTATTGAACATTCACAAAGAACTCCGACAGGGCCTCAGATACTTCGTCCGTCGTGATGTCGCCGGTTCCCAATACATAAGAAAAAGAATACGGATAAGGAAGTTGATCCTGAACCGAAGAATCCGTGACTGTGGACAGCATCAGTCGGTCCAGGCTTGCGTCGCCAAAGCCGGTTACGAGATGATTGATACCACCGGCAAAGCAAACAGTAAAGCCCATATGATAACAGGAACCGGTCGGGTCGGACGATAGCGCGTCACCCAACAGCTCGAGCTCTGCGGTTTCCGAGCCGGAATCAACTACCAGCGAGCCGCTGAAGCGATCTTCAAACAGCAAGAAATCAAACGTCCAGTAATCCAGCTTTGCCGTAACCGGCTCTTCTTTGCCGCCGCTTTGACGAATGCCGTGGTACGCCCTGACCGTGTGGGTTGGAAGCGGGGCAAAAAGCACAAGCAGGGTGCAGAGACCCAGAACGCCCAACAGGATGATCCGAAGCCTGATCCGGCGCCGTCTCTTCTGATTCAGCTTTACGAATGTCTGCCACTTTTCCCAGTTCGAGTCGTCGGAAGCTTCGCTTTTTTGGCTCATGCGCCGGTGGCTGTCCCGGCAGGAGGGGCAGGCCTCCAAATGCTCCTGTACGGCCTGCGTCGTCACAGGATGTGTCAGTCCATCCACATAGGAAGGCAAAAGATCCTGTACAATTTCACAGGGCAGATTGTTCATTGCTGTTCCAACTCCTTTCGCAGTCTCTCCTTGCCACGGTAGAACGTGACACGCGCCCAGTTTTCCGTCTTGCCCATAATCTCCCCGATCTTGGAGAAGCTGAGGCTTCCGTAGATGCGCAGATAGATGGTCTCCCGATAGGGCTCCGGCAACGCGTGCAGCAGCTTTAGCAGCTCCAAGTGCTCCGTCTGCTCCAGCACGTCCGCCTCCGGAGAACCGACAGTCGGCTCCGCAAATTCCAGCGGCTCAGTTTGCGGGTGCTTCCGAAGCCAGAGCAGCCATTGATTTTTTGCGATTGCGCAAAGCCAGGTGGAGAGCTTGGAGCTTCCGTCGTATTTTCCGATGCACCGAATGGCCTGCGTGAAGGTTTCCTGCGTCAGATCCTCCGAAAGGTCGGGGTCTCTGGTCAGGGAAACCAGATAGCGATAAACCGTATCCGCGTAGCTTCGGTAAATCTCTTCCATGGAATCCACGGCTTCACCTCCGTTTCTGTCTGTTAATACGGAAAAGTCCTGATTCGTTACAGCGATTTAGAAAAAATTTCCAAATGTGATCGGGGACCTCGGGCTCGGCAGGACCCCGGGGGTTGGGCGCTGTCAAAGCCTGCGTCACACGCGGAACAGCAGGTCCGCATAGGTGGGGAAGGGCCAGCTGTCAGCGGCGGTCAGGGGCTCGGCGGCGTCGCAGGCGGCGCGCAGGCGGCGCATGGCGGGCACAAGCGCATCCCGGACTGACGCGGCCCGCAGAGCGGAGGAGGGAATCGCGGCGGTGGCGGCGACTGTCTGCTCCAGTGCGTCTGTCAGCTCGTTAATCTCGTCGGTCAGCGCCGACAGCCGTTCGACGCGTGCCGTCTCATAGGCGCAGGGGAGTGTGAGACAGAGCCGCTGCTTGTTGTAAGCGGCTTCCGCCAGCATTGCGCCGAAGCCGGAGATGGCGGGCAGCAGCTCCCTTCGGACCATGGTAAGCATGGTCTTCCCCTCGATCAAGGCGGTCTTGCAGTAGTTTTCCAGCAGAGTTTCGCAGCGGGCGGCCAGCTCCGTCAGCGAATAGACCCCGTGGCGCTTGAACAGGTCCACGTTCTTCTCGTCGAGCAAGTGGGGCAGCGCGTCGGCTGTCGTGGGATAGTTGCAGAGCCCCCGGCGCGCGGCCTCTGCCAGCCAGGCGTCGTCATAGCCGTTTCCGTTAAAAATGATCCGGCGGTGATCCCGGAAGGTATCGCGGATCAGCTCATGCAGGGCTGGTTCAAAGTCCTCCGCGGCCTCCAGCCGATCGGCGAAGAGACGCAGCGACTCCGCAACCGCTGTGTTGATCATGATGTTGGCGCAGGCGATGCTGTCCGAGGAGCCCACCATGCGGAACTCGAACTTGTTGCCCGTGAAGGCAAAGGGAGAGGTCCGGTTGCGGTCGGTGTTGTCCCGGGCGAATTTCGGAATCGCGTCCACGCCCAGCTTCAGCGTGGTCTGCTCGGCGGCGTTGTAGGGTCGCCCGGCTACGATGGCGTCCATGATGGCCGTCAGCTCATCTCCGAGGAAGATCGAAACCACCGCCGGCGGCGCCTCGTTGGCTCCGAGCCGGTGATCGTTGCCGGCCGTTGCCGCTGAAATGCGCAGCAGGTCCTGATAGTCGTCCACGGCCTGGATCACCGCGCAGAGGAAGAGCAGGAACTGGGCGTTCTCATAAGGCGTGTCACCGGGAGAGAGAAGGTTCACGCCAGTGTCTGTGGCAATGGACCAGTTGTTGTGCTTGCCCGACCCGTTCACGCCCGCAAAGGGCTTTTCGTGCAGCAGGCAGACCAGATCGTGCCGCAGGGCCACCCGCTGCATGATTTCCATGGTGAGCTGATTCTGGTCAGTGGCTATGTTTGTGGTGGTGTAGACCGGGGCCAGCTCGTGCTGGGCGGGGGCCACCTCGTTATGCTCGGTCTTGGCCAAAATCCCCAGCTTCCAGAGCTCCCGGTTGAGCTCCTCCATAAAGGCTGCCACCCGGGGCTTGATAGAGCCGTAGTAGTGGTCGTCCATCTCCTGTCCCTTGGGCGGCATCGCGCCGAAGAGCGTTCTGCCCGTGAAGATCAGATCCTGCCGCTTTTGATACAGGGCGCGGTCGATCAGGAAATACTCCTGCTCCGCGCCAACGCAGGTTCGCACCCGGCGGACCTCCCGATTGCCGAACAGCCGCAGAACACGCAGCGCCTGCCGGTTGAAAGCGTCCATCGAGCGCAGCAGGGGCGTCTTCTTGTCCAGAGCCTCGCCCCCGTAGGAGCAGAAGGCTGTGGGAATGCAGAGCGTCTTACCCTTCAAAAAAGCGTAGGAGGTGGGGTCCCAGGCGGTGTAGCCCCGGGCCTCAAAGGTGGCCCGCAGGCCGCCGGAAGGGAAGGAGGAGGCGTCCGACTCTCCGCGGATCAGCTCCCGACCGGAGAATTCCGGGATACTCCGCCCATCGGAGGCGGGGCTGATGAAGCTGTCGTGCTTCTCGGCAGTGATTCCCGTCAGTGGCTGAAACCAGTGGGTGAAGTGGGTGGCGCCGTGGTCCAGCGCCCAGGTCTTCATGGCCGCGGCGACGGCGTTCGCTACGTCCGGCTCGAGGTCCAGTCCCTCGTCAATCGTCCGGCGGAGCTTCTGATAGATCTCCGCTGAAAGTGTGGCTTTCATTACCCGGTCGTCAAAAACCAGGCTGCCGAAACAGTCAAAATCATGTTCCATAAAAAAGTCTCCTTTATGGGGCCGCAAGGCGGCGCCGACAAGCCTATTCAGGTTAATAAATCGTACAAATATTATATATAGTGTATATTTATTTGTCAATACACCAAAAAATGCCGCTCATTTTCGAATAATATCTCCATAAAATGGAACCGCGGCCGAATTTCCGCTTTCGCCGCCTTCGGCTTGACACTGCGGCGGGTGCATGGTATCATACGAAGGTATCATACGAACATAATACTGTTACGGATCAAACGCTTTCAAAAGATTTGCAAAGCAGATTTGTGCCAGACGAGGCAAAGTACACAGGCGGGCTTGACGCCCGGCAGGGACGACAACGAAGGATGGCGCGAATTTGACCGCAAAGAGGATCTGTTCAGTATCCTGTCATTTCGAGGCGATTCATCGCCGAGAAATCCGTATTCTCTACGCAAAAAGGAACGGATTTCTCACTTCGTTCGAAACGACAGATGGGGCTACTGAATAGATACCGCAAAGATATGAAATGGTTGTATCTGAGAAATGTATCAGAGATGCGCCCCGTCGACGGGGCCATGAGAAAGGAAATCACTATGAACGAACAGAACCTCCACGGCTTTGTTTCCGTCCGCACGCGGGCACTGCCGGAGCTGGACGGCAGCCTTCACGAATATGTCCATGCCAAAACCGGTGCGCAGCTCTGCTGGCTGGATCGGCCGGACGAGAACAAAACTTTTTCCATTGCTTTCAAGACCCTGCCCGAGGACTCCACCGGCGTCTTTCATATTTTGGAGCACTCCGTTCTCTGCGGCTCCGACAAATACCCCGTCAAGGAGCCCTTTGTGGAGCTGTTGAAAACCTCGGTCCAGACCTTTCTGAACGCCATGACCTACCCCGACAAGACGGTCTACCCAGTCTCCAGCCGGAACGATCGGGACCTTTTGAACCTGATGGACGTCTATCTGGATGCGGTGTTTCACCCCGCCATCTATCAGAAACCCGAGATCTTCCGGCAGGAGGGCTGGCGCTTTGAGGGCGAGGGCGACGCGATTTGTCTTCAGGGCGTGGTCTTCAACGAGATGAAGGGTGCCCTTGCCTCCCCGGAAAGGGTGATGGAAGACGAGCTGAACAAGCTGCTCTTTCCGGATAACTGCTACCGTCATGTCTCAGGAGGCGATCCGGAACACATTCCCGAGCTGACCTACGAGCAGTTTCTTGCCGAACATCGGAAATATTACCACCCCTCCAACGCCCGCATCTCTCTGGTGGGCAGCGTGGATCTGGATGCCTGTCTGGCCAAGATTGACAGCTTCCTCGCCCCATACGAGCGGCAGGAGACCGGATTCGAGATTCCCATGCAGGGTCCTGTGCCCGCCGCGGAGCGGACAGTGCCCTTTGCCATCGGGCCGGAGGAGGATGCCGCCCAGCGGACCGTCATCTCCTGCGCCGCCATGCTCACCACCTTTGATGACGACCTGCGCAATGATGCAGTCGCCGTCCTTTCCGACTACCTCACCGGCGACGACGAAGCCCCTCTGAAGCGGGCCGTGCTGGACGCCGGCCTGGCACAGGATTTTTCCTTTTCCCTCCACGATGGCACCCAGCAGACCTGGGTCTCCTGGGACGCCTGGAATACTGATCCCGATAAGCTGGAGCCGCTTCGCGCCACCGTCCGAAAGACGCTGACCCGGCTTGTGACAGAGGGCCTGGACCGGACCCGGCTGGACGCCTGCTTCCGTCGCCACGCCTTTGAGCTCCGGGATCGTGACAGCGGCTTCGCGCCCCGCAGTCTTCTGGAAGCCCTCGACATGCTCGATACCTGGCTCTACGGCGGAGACCCCGCGCAGGGAATGCTGGTCGAAGACGCTCTTACGGAGCTGGAACATGAACTGACCACCGACTTCCCCGAGCGGCTGCTGCGCGAGCTGTTTTTGGAAAACGATCGCATTGTTACCGTCATCCTTGTTCCCTCCCCTACCCTTGGCGCACAGAACGCGGCCAGGGAGCAGGCCCGGGTGCGGGCCATCACCGCTGCCTGGACCGAGGCGGACCGTGCGGAACAGGCCCGGATGTCGGAGCGCCTCCGCCTCTGGCAGCAGACCCCCGACAGCGAGGAGGCCCTTGCTTCCATCCCCATGCTCCGGCTGTCCGATCTGGCGGAGGCGCCCGCGCCACTGCACATGACGGAAACGAAACTGGATGGAATCACGGTGCTCCGCCACTGCGTCGGCGGGAGGGTTGCCTTCCTGCGCGCGCTGTTTGAAGCGTCTGATTTGGCGCTGGAGGAGCTGCCTGTCCTCGCCGGAATGTGCTATCTGATGGGCAGCATGGCGACCGAACGCATTGACCGCTCCCATCTGCCGCTGGAGATCAAGCGGGTCCTGGGCAGGCTGAGATTTGTGCCCTCCATTTTGGAGGGGGAGACGCCCGACCGCTGCCGCGTCTTTTTCTGTGCGGCCCTCGCCTGTCTGCCTGAGCAGATCGGCCAGGCGGCGGAGCTGCTGGGCGAGATTTTGACCGCCACAGTCTGGGAGGACCTCCCCCTGCTGCGGGACAACCTGCAGCAGCTCACGCTGGACGCCCAGATGGAGTTTAGCTCCGCCGGACAGCGCTATGCCCTGACCCGTCTGAGCTCCGGCCTGACGGCGCACGGCGCGGCAAGGGAATACACAGGCGGTGTGGAATATGTCCGCTGGCTCAAGAATATGAGCGCTGCCGACGACGAGACCCTGCGGGGTCTGCTGTCGGATATGGCGGCAATCGCTCGCCGTCTGGCGGTTCGGGAACGTCTGACCCTTTCCTGCAACGAGACCGTGCCGGATGATGCTCTGCGAAAGCTGCTGGCCGTTACCCCCAGCGGACAACCCGCCCCCAACGCCGCGGTGTACAAGCTGAGCGGCGCACGGCGGGAGGGCGTTGTAATCCCCTCCGCCGTGGGCTTTGCCGGAATGGGAACGAGTCTGCTCCTCCACGGACGGGCCTATCACGGAAGCTATCCCGTTTTGGTGAATGTGCTGAATTATACCTATCTTTGGAGTGAGATTCGCGTGCAGGGCGGGGCCTATGGCTGTGGGTTTTCTGCCCGCAGCAGCGGCGATTTGTTCTTCTACACCTATCGTGATCCCCAGCCCGTGCGTTCGCTGAGCGTCATCCGCAGCGCATCGGTCTATCTTCGCGCCTTCTGCGCCGAGCGTCCCGACCTGGCCGGTTTCATTCTCGGTGCGGTGTCCGTCTTCGATCCCCTGCGCGGCACCGAGGGAAAGATTTCGGCAGCCGAGACGCGCTGGCTCCGGGGCGTCACCGAGGCCGATGTGAACCGTTGGTATCGGGAACTGCTCCACACCACTGCCGACGATCTGCTGGCCCTGGCACCCGTGCTGGAGGAGTTGGCAAAGGAGAACGCGGTCTGCGTCGCCGCCGGCCAGCCGCTGCTCGACGCCTGCGGATCGCAGCTGGATGCGGTCATCACCGTGTAAGCCCGGGCCGAAAATGATATTGAGCGGGAATCACACGGTATAACTTTCCCTCATAAGGCTTATTAGTTCTTTTTATGTCGTTTCTTTGGTTTCCCTCTTGAATTTTATGGTTCAGCTTTATATAATGGCCACGGAAAGGTTTGGGACAATTTTGCCGGGTTGCAAAATTCCACCTTCCAAAAACACATGGGGCGTTGACCCCCGCGCGGCGAAAGCGCAAAAAGGAGAAGAATCATGCTGAAACTCTATGACACCGGTATCTATCTTGTAGACGGCGAGAAGATCGTCACCGATCCCGCTGAGCTCCCCAAGCAGGTCTCCCAGGAAGAGGCGAGCAAGGGCACCATGGCTTATGGTATCCTGAAGGCCCACAACACCGTGGATGACATGGAGAACCTCAAGCTGAAGTACGACTCCATGGCCTCTCATGACATCACCTATGTTGGTATCATCCAGACGGCCCGTGCCTCCGGCATGACCAAGTTCCCCCTGCCCTATCTGCTCACCAACTGCCACAACTCCCTGTGCGCTGTCGGCGGCACCATCAACGAGGACGACCATAAGTTCGCCCTGTCCGCTGCCCACAAGTACGGCGGCATTTATATCCCCACCAACCTCGGCAACATCCACTCCCTCAACCGCGAGCTCATGGCGGGCTGCGGCAAGATGATCCTGGGCTCCGACTCCCACACCCGTTACGGCGCCCTCGGCACCCTGGCTGTCGGCGAAGGCGGCGGCGAGCTGGCCAAGCAGCTTGTGGGCCGTACCTACGACTTCAAGCGCCCCGGCGTCATTGCCATCTACCTGACCGGCAAGCCCAAGCCCGGTGTCGGCCCCCACGACGTGGCTCTGACCCTGGTTGGCGAGACCTACAAGAACGGCTACGTGAAGAACAAGGTCATGGAGTTCGTCGGCCCCGGCATCAAGAACCTGCCCATCGAGTACCGTAACGCCATCGACGTCATGACCACCGAGACCACCTGCTGGTCCTCCGTCTGGGTCACCGACGACGAGACCAAGCGCTACTTCAACATCCATGGCCGTCCCGAGGACTACAAGAAGATGGAGCCCGCTCCCATCACCTATTACGACGGCTGCGTCTACGTCGACCTGTCCAAGATCGAATGCACCATCGCAATGCCCATGCACCCGTCCAACATCTACACCATCCACGAGCTGCAGGAGAACGCTGCTGATATCCTCCACATCGTTGAGGAGAACGCCAACAAGCAGCTGAAGAAGGTCAAGATGGACCTCTCCTCCAAGCTGAAGAACGGCGCCATCTGGGTCGAGCAGGGCGAGATCGCCGGCTGCTCCGGCGGTACTTACGACTCCATCTGCGCTGCCGCCGACATCCTGAAGGGCAAGTCCATCGGCAACGGTGCCTTCTCCCTGAGCGTCTACCCCGGCTCCATGCCCGCGCTGGCTTCCCTGATCAAGACCGGCCGCGCCTTCGACCTGGTCTCCGCCGGCGTTCTGCTGCGTGAGTGCTTCTGCGGTCCTTGCTTCGGCGCCGGCGACACGCCCGCCAACGGCGAGTTCTCCATCCGCCATACCACCCGTAACTTCCCGAACCGTGAAGGCTCCAAGCCCGGCGAGGGCCAGATCTCTGCCGTGGCTCTGATGGACTCCCGCTCCATCGCTGCCACCGCTGCCAACGGGGGCAAGCTGACTGCTGCCACCGACATCGAGGTGGAGTACACCGATCCCGCCTACGAGTTCGACAAGGGCATTTACGAGAAGCGCGTCTACAGCGGCTGGGGCAAGGCTGAGCCCAACTACGAGCTGAAGTTCGGTCCCAACATCAAGGACTGGCCCGAAATGCCCGCTCTGACCAATGACCTGCTGGTTAAGGTCTGCTCCTACATCACCGATCCCGTTACCACCACTGACGAGCTGATTCCCTCCGGCGAGACCTCTTCCTACCGTTCCAACCCCGAGCGTCTGTCCGAGTTTGCTCTGTCCCGCCGCGATCCCGAGTACGTGGGCCGTTCCAAGGTTCTGCGTCAGTTCGACCGTGACCGCCGCGCCGGCAAGGGCCTGAACGAGGAAGTCATCAAGGTCTACGAGGCGCTGGAAAAGGCTGGCTTCAAGGTTGACCGCGAAGGCACCGACATCGGCTCCACCATCTACGCCAACTGCCCCGGCGACGGCTCCGCTCGTGAGCAGGCCGCTTCCTGCCAGCGCGTGATGGGCGCTTCTGCCAACCTGGCTCGCTCCTACGCCACCAAGCGTTATCGTTCCAACTGCATCAACTGGGGCATGGTTCCGTTCCTGGTTGAGGAGCCCGAGGCCTTCGAGCTGGGCGACTACGTCTTCGTTCCCGGCGTCCGCGAGGCCGTTCTGGAAGCCAAGGACAACTTCTCCGCTTACGTTGTCAAGGCTGACGGCACCATCAAGGAGATCAAGCTCTCCCTCGGCGGTCTGACCAAGGACGAGCGCCAGATCATCGTCGACGGCTGCCTGATTAACTACTACCGCAACAACTAAGAGCCTGCGGCTCTTGCAAAGCAAACGCCCCTGGGAATGGTCCCAGGGGCGTTTGCATGTGATACTAATATTTGACGAAATTGTTCGATTCATTCCGGCGGGAATCGCGCCATACATTGTTGTCGTCCTTGCCGGGCATCAAGCCCGCCTGCGTCCTCCGCCTCGTCTGGCGCAATTTCTGCTCGGAACATTTTTCAATCTTTTTATGGGAGCTTAGTATTAGAGATCTGATACCGGCTCTGCACAAAGTCGATATCCTTTGTCTGGCGGTACAGTTTCACGGAATTGATCTTTGTAGTCAGTTCGTGCGGTAAATACCGCATGTTTTTCTGCTTAACATCTGTTACTATAACCATGGCGATTGAGTTCCTTTCGTTAGACTTGGGTTGTGGTGACTTTATTCTAACAAACTCAATCGCTTTTTTCTATACCCTGGTCTCACATCAATTGTAACGCTACAACACCATTATACAGCCGCAGCCATTTGGACTTGACGAAAGGAATTGAATATGATATACTGAAAATAAGGATTCTGCGCAAAGCTGTTTCAGGGGCCACAAATGACGAAAACTCCTCACTCCTTGATACCGTTTGAGGCCTATTTTAATACCTGCGCATAAGACCCACCACGCTGGATATTGAATACCTTAACGGTATTTAATAAATAAAAAGAAAGAAAGAAAGAAGGAGAGGAATATGGGCGTAGCATCTTTGGTTCTTGGTATCATTTCCTTGGTTTGCGGACTCTTTTTGACTGGATTTCAGTGGATTGGTGCCATTGTCGGTCTGGTCGGCATCATCCTCGGTGCCGTAGGCAAAAAGAACCCCGAAAATAAGGGCATTGCGACTGCCGGTATGGTTTGTTCCATCATCGGTTTCATCCTGTGCATCATTCTCTATGTCGCATGCGTTGCATGCATAAGCGGCCTCGCTGCGGCTGGAAGCAGCCGGTAAGCTATTACAATCAGAGTTCATGCAGCACCTTGTCCATGCAAAGTACTGCATGAACATTTTATTATTTTTAGGAGAGATCCTATGCATCCATACTTTCACCTTTTCTCTTTCGCAATTCCTGCCTATGGCGTGTTCATGGCAGCAGGGCTCAGTCTCGCTACATTGCTAGCCATCATTCGCGCCAAGAAAGCCGGCGGAGATCCTGACTATACTTTGATCATCATTTGCTTTGCCACAGGCGGTGTGCTCCTTGGCGGCTATCTCCTCTATTTGGTCGTGTCCTATGGGCTGAACCGCGTAATAGCGGATATAAAGGAGGGCAGCTTTTCCTTTCTCAAATCCGGCGGCTTGGTCTTCTACGGCGGCCTGATTGGAGGAATAGCGGGTGCTCTTCTCGGGATCCGGGTAACACACGAGACTCGCTATTCCATGCTTGTCAACGCTATTGTTCCGTGCATTCCGCTCGGTCATGCCATTGGGAGAGTGGGCTGCCTGTTCGCCGGATGCTGCTATGGTCTTCCCTATAACGGCATCGGCGCAATCCATCTGAACCCTGTCGGCATTACGCATCCTGTTTTTCCTGTCCAGCTGCTGGAGGCTGTTTTAAATCTGATTCTATCCGGCTGTCTGTTGCTTTATTCCAGGAAGAAGCCTTCCGGATACTCGCTGCTGTTTCTATATCTAATCTGCTACGCAGTGATTCGTTTTCTTCTGGAATTCTTAAGGGGTGACCAGATCCGCGGCCTTTTCATCGGGCTATCGACATCCCAATGGATCAGCCTCCTTATGCTTCTCTCGGGTAGCCTGCTTCTGTTTCTGGCTCATACACATAAAAAGATGGGAAATAACGAATGAATACGGATTTGGAGATCCTTCAAAGTATTCGTGCGGCAAAATGTATTTGGATAAAGAATACCTGGATCTGCTTACCGAATGGGAGGTCTCTCCCCTTTCGGAACGCGACCGCAAAAGCCGATATTTGCGTTTATGCCGTATAGAAAAAATCGTCTACGATAAAGATGAAGATATTATTGACAAGCTGGATAAGGTACAATAAGTTGCGCAAATTGAAAAAGGCAAAAAAGTAGACACGGCTTGCCGGTCTCTGGTAGAATGAAGTCGCTACACAAACATTCGAAAGGAGACGACAAACCATGTCCAACAACATTGTACAATTCAACGAGGAAATAATCAAGGGTCAAATCAAGAAATTGGTCCGCGGCAGCGTAGAGGAGACCCTCAACGAACTGCTCGAGGCCGAAGCCCAGAAGCTCACCCAGGCGGCCAGATACGAGCGCAGCGAGGCTCGTCAGGGCTACCGCAGCACAGTCACTATGATCGAAATCTTACCACCACTTCTGGGGATGTAACGCTCCATGTGCCCCGTCTCGAGGGTATCTCTTTCGAGACCGCCATCATTGAGCACTACCGCCGCCGGGAGAGCAGCGTGGAAGAAGCCCTCATTGATACTAAGCTCCCATAGAAACCTTTCATCTGTTCCGGCAGAAAATGTGCCATA
>CALYTU010000020.1 GCA_945487445.1 uncultured Clostridia bacterium
TCGACAACCAGCTCCGGGGCCGTTCCGGCCGTCAGGGCGATCCCGGCGAGAGCCGCTTCTACCTTTCCATGCAGGATGATCTCATGCGCCTGTTCAGCCCTGAGCGGATTATGAACATGATGGAGACGCTCGGCATCGACGAGGATACGCCCATCGACGCAAAAATTCTCTCCGGGGCCATCGAAAACGCGCAGAAGACTGTTGAAAGCCGAAACTATCAGGCCCGGAAAAACGTGCTGGAATATGACGATGTGATGAACACCCAGCGAAAGGTCATCTATGAACAGCGCATGCAGGTGCTCAACGGGGAGGACCTGCAGAAGAACATTGAAGCCATGATGCGCTATGTGGTGGACTCCGAGGTGGAAAACAGCTTCGGCCAGTCCAACTATGTTGAGGATGCGGACCAGATCCGCGACCTCCTCTCCCACTTCGAGGAGGGTTATATCGCGAAGGGTGCCTGGACCCCCACCCGGGAGGAGATCGACAAGCTGGACAAGCAGGGCGTTAAGGAGCATATCCTCGGGCTCATGCAGGCGGCCTATGCCGCCAAGGAGGCCGAGTACGGCGCGACCACCATGCGCGAGGTGGAGCGGGTCATCACCCTTCGGGTGGTGGACGAATACTGGATGGACAACATCGACGCCATGACGGACCTGCGCCAGGGCATTGCCCTGCGTTCCTATGGTCAGGTGGATCCGGTGGTGGAGTACAAGCGCGAGGGTTACGCCATGTTTGAGGGCATGATCAACGCCATCAAGGAGGAGACCGTCCGCCGCCTGTTTGCCGTTCGCATCCGGAGCGACAAGGATATGGAGCGCAAGAAGGTTGCCACCGTCACCGGCACCGGCGGCGGAGACAAGACCGTCAAGCGCCAGCCCGTGGTCAAAAAGGTCAAGATCGGCCCGAACGATCCCTGCCCTTGCGGCAGCGGCAAAAAGTACAAGAAGTGCTGCCGGGACAAAGACCTGGGCAGAATCTCCTGAATGATTCTCTTACCCCTTCCTAAGGAGGCGCCATGTTCCGCATGAACACACCGCCGGAATACTTAACATCCGACGTTTTCTCCTGCAGCGTCGTCCACTGCTTCTCAACCAGACGGGGCGGCGTTTCCGCCGGTCATCTTTCCTCCCTGAACCTGGGCGTTCACCGGGGGGACGACTGGGCCAATGTCTATGAAAACTACCGTCGCCTCGGGGCGGCTGTTGGCTTCACGCCCGAGCAGACCGTCTTCACCCGTCAGACCCACACAGACGCCGTTGCCCGCGTAGGCACGGCGGATCGGGGTGTCGGACTCTTCCGGGAGGTGGAGCCGGAGCGGGACGGGATCTATACGGACGAGCCCGGGGTTGCACTGGTCTGCTTTTCTGCGGACTGCACCCCCATCCTCCTGCACGATCCCGTCCAACACGCCGTTGCAGCGATTCATGCCGGCTGGCGGGGGACAGCCCTTGGCATTGCCGCCCGCTGCGTGGAGGCCATGACGCGGGACTTCGGCACCGATCCTGCCGACGTACAGGCGGCCATTGGCCCCTGCATTGGTTCCTGCTGTTTTGAGACCGACCGCAATGTGCCAGATGCGATGATCGCAGCCCTCGGCCCGGAGGCGGAGCAATTCATCCGTCCGGCTGCCCGTCACAAATCGGGCGGAGAAACCTCAAATTTTGCATCGGTCGAGAAGTTCTTCCCTGATCTCAAGCGGCTCAATGCTCTGTGGCTGCGCCGCGCGGGGGTAAAAACTGTCGACATCAGCCGTGACTGTACGCATTGCCAGCCAGACCGCTTCTGGTCCCACCGGGTTACGGGGCAAGCCCGGGGCTCCATGGCGGCCGTCATCATGCTGCGGGAATGAAGACCGCGGCTGCGCGGAAATACGGCCGGCATAATCTTTGAATCAAACAGGAGGCGATCCCACTGAAACGCCTGCTATCCATTTTGCTTGTCTGTGCGCTGCTGCTGTCCGGCTGTGCCCTGATATCCCCGGATCAAGAGGAGTCATCCACGGCCTCCGTTCAGACAGAACCGCGCGAAGGAACTCTCAATCAGACCGCCGAGCCTCCAAAGGGCTTCGGACTGGCCTATGTGCCGGCCTATGGCTTCAACCCCTATGCCTGTACCTGCATTACCAATCGACCCGTGTTTTCTCTCGTCTATGAGCCGCTTTTCGTCCTGGGAAACACCTTCCAGCCGGAGCCTGTGCTGTGTCAGCAATTCGCTGTCTCCGAGGATGGGAAGCGCTGCCTGATTACCCTGTGTGAGGGCGTTCGCTTTTCCGATGGGACGCCTCTGACCGCGGCGGACGCCGCTGCCTCGCTGGAGGCAGCGCAGAATTCCGATTACTACGGCTCGCGGTTTTCCAAGGTGGAGGCCTTTACGGCCCGGGACGAGCACACGCTGGAGATTACGCTTTTTTCCGCTTATGAGAACCTGCCCCTGTTGCTGGATGTCCCCATCGTGAAAGGAGGAACCCAGACTGCCGAACGTCCGCTCGGCACCGGTCCTTACGTCTTCTCAGAGGAGGACGGACTCTGCCTGCGCCGGAACAGAGGTTGGTGGCAAGACAATCGTGCGCCGGTGGAGTATGACAGGATTATGCTGACCGCGTGCAAAGACCCCGCCGCTGTCCGAGACAGCTTCGAGTTTGGGTCGACCTCCCTGGTTTGCGCGGATCTCAACGCACCAAACGCCGTCGGGTATCGCTGTGATTATGAGCTCTGGGAAAACCCCACTACGACGATGCAGTATCTCGGCTTCAACCTGACCAACAGTGTGTTCTATCAGCGAGAGCTGCGTGCGGCCGTCACTCATATCATCAACCGCGAGGCTTTGATTGCCTCGGTTTACAAGGGTTTTGCCGAGGCGGCCTATCTGCCCTGCGCGCCGGCAAGTCCTCTCTACGATCAGGAGCTGGCGCAGAGCTATGCGTACGACGAGGAGGCCTTTGCAAAGTCCCTGCGAAGTGCGGAGATTGCCGAGGGCTATGTCGCCACACTGATTGTCTGTTCGGCGGACCCGGCCCGCGTGGAGTTGGCCCATCGTGTTGCCGACGCGATTTCAAATGCCGGACTGAAAATGGAGGTCAAGCCGCTGGACATGGATACCTACCGTTATCGACTCAACACCGGTCAGTACGACATGTTTATCGGAGAGGCAAGGCTGTCCGGAAACTTTGATCTTACGGGGTTCTTCAAGCCCTATGGAAACCTCAGCGTCGGCGGCATCCGCAGCGCCGGTATGGAGCAGCTCTGTTATGAGACGCTCGAAAACTCCGGCAACTGCTACGATCTTTACCGGGGCGTTATGGAGAACGGGTATTTCTGCCCCCTGCTCTTCAAGTCCTATGCCGTAATGGCCAACCGCGGCGTGATCGGTGCCCTGCAGCCAGCCGTCGACTGCGTTTTCCACCTTGCTGGCGGCCGCAGTCTTGCGGACGCCAGCGTGTCCTATGCTGAAATGGCCGGGACGGAGGAGGAAAATACCGAGTCCACGGAAATGCCGGGGGAGGCCCAAACATCCGAAAATACAGAGGAGAAAGAATCATGAGCTACGCAGATCAAGTTTACATCGAGACCTGTAAGCGCGTTTTGATCGAAGGCGTCCGGGACGACAATCTGCCTGTCCGTCCCCGCTGGGAGGACGGAACCCCCGCCCACACCGTCAAGCTTTTCGGGGTGGTCAACCGGTATGATCTGCAAAAGGAATTCCCGCTGATGACGCTGCGTCGGACCTATTGGAAGTCTGCCATTGACGAGCTGCTGTGGATTTGGCAAAAGAAGTCCAACCGCGTCTCGGAACTTGGCAGCCACGTCTGGGACGCCTGGGCAGACGAAAACGGCACCATCGGTAAGGCATACGGCTACCAGCTGGGTTTGAAGCACCACTATCCCGAAGGAGACTTCGACCAGGTGGACCGCGTGCTCTTCGATCTCAAGCACAATCCCCAGAGCCGCCGTATTTTGACAAGTATGTACAATTTCGCGGACTTGAGCGAAATGGGACTCTATCCCTGCGCCTATTCCATGACCTTCAATGTATCGGGCAGGGTCCTGAACGCAATCCTGAACCAGCGTTCCCAGGATATGCTCACCGCCAACAACTGGAATGTGGTGCAGTATGCCGCGCTCGTCTGTATGTTCGCACAGGTCTCCGGTCTGGCGCCCGGGGAGCTGGTCCATGTTATTGCCGACTGCCACATTTATGACCGCCATATTCCGCTGGTTGAGAAAATGATTGAAAAAGCGCCCTTCCCGGCCCCGGATTTCAGGATGGATAAGTCTGTTACGGATTTTTATGCCTTCACCAAGAACAGCTTTGCCGTGGAAAACTATCAATACCATCCCTTTGAGACAAAGATACCCGTTGCGATTTAGGAGGACAGCACATGAACGCAATCGTAAATGTAACGCCCCATTGGGGGATCGGAAAAAACGGGAAATTGCTGGTGTCTATCCACACCGACCTTCAACGTTTTCGGGAGCTCACCGTTAATAAGACTGTCATCTACGGCCGCAAGACGCTGGAAACCTTTCCCGGCGCCCACCCGCTCCGTGATCGGGAGAACATCATCCTGACACGGGACCCGGACTTCACCGCCGAAGACGCCATTATCTGCCACGATATGGATGAGCTAAAAAGCATTTTACGGGACCGTTACAGTGAAAACCTCTGGGTCATCGGCGGCGAGAGCATCTACAAGCTTCTTGTGCCGCATTGTGAGAAGGCCTATGTCACCTTTAGCTACACCGAGCTCAAGGCGGACAAGTTCTTCCCCAACCTGAACCGAAACGAAAACTGGTATGTCACCGCAATTCAACCCACCCAGATCGAGGGCCGCACGCCATTCCGCTTTGTGGAGTATACCAATACGAAGCCCCTGCCGTTCGATCACCTGTAGGCGCGGTTCGAAGCTGTCTGCATGTGCGGACAAATCACTGTTGATTTTTAATAGGGTATAGTTGCAAAGTGAGGACCTGCTACAAGATCTTGTATCCAAGAGTGACGAAACGAGCGAATATGTTGTATGCCAAAACCATCAGTTTACTCAGGTCCTCACTTTGCGACTAACACTTTTTAATAAACAATCGGGTAAAAATATGCTGAACATTGTCTTAGTTGAGCCGGAGATTCCGCAGAACACTGGAAATATCTCCCGGACCTGCGCCGCGACTGGAAGCAGACTCCATTTGATTAAGCCACTGGGCTTTGAAATCTCAGACCGCCAGCTCAAGCGGGCCGGTCTGGACTACTGGCATCTGCTGGATGTCCGTCTCTATGAAAACCTGGAGGATTTCTTTCAAAAAAACGAGGTCCGTCAAATGCGCCTGTTTTCCACCAAGGCGCCACGCTGCTATACCGATGTTGCCTATTCCGACGAGTGTTATCTCTTTTTCGGAAAGGAGACGAAGGGCCTGCCCGCCGATTTCCTTTCCATTCACCCGGACGACTGTGTAAAGCTCCCCATGATTGAAGCTGCCCGGTCACTGAATCTGTCCAATTCTGTTGCAGTCGGTGTTTTTGAAGCCCTCCGCCAGTTAAACTTTCCCCATCTGAAGCAATGGGGCAGCATGAAGGAAGAACAAGGGAGCCTTTCGAGTTTTTAATTTGAATCCCGTACATAATTAGTAAATCCATCCGCGCCGGCGGATTGATCAATCATAATCGGAGGTTAACTATGAACTACAACAAGAAATCCGTTGAGGATATCGACGTCAGCGGGAAGCGGGTTCTTTGCCGCTGCGACTTCAACGTTCCCACCAAGGACGGCAAGATTACTTCTGACAAGCGCATTGTTGCCGCGCTGCCCACTATCAACTATCTGCGAGAACACGGCGCAAAGGTCATCCTCTGCTCCCACATGGGAAAGCCCAAGGGTGAGTTCAAGCCCGAGCTGAGCCTGAAGGTGGTGGCTGAGCGTCTGAGCGAGCTGCTGGGCGTTGAGGTCAAAATGGCCAATGACGTTGCCGGCGAGGACAGCAAACGTCTGGCTGCCGGGCTCCGGGACGGTGACGTGATGCTCCTGGAGAACACCCGTTTTGCTAAGGGCGAGACCAAGAACGATCCCGAGCTGAGCAAGGCGCTTGCCGATCTGGCTGACATTTTCGTAAATGACGCCTTCGGCACCGCCCACCGCGCACATTCCTCCACGGCCGGCGTGGCCGACTATCTGCCCGCTGTTTGCGGCTTCCTGATTGCCAAGGAAGTCGGCATCATGGGCAAGGCTCTGGCTGATCCCGAGCGTCCTTTTGTCGCCATTCTGGGCGGCGCCAAGATCTCCGACAAGCTGAACGTCATCAACAATTTGCTCGAAAAGGTGGACACCCTGATTATCGGCGGCGGCATGGCGTATACCTTCCTGGCAGCCAAGGGCTATCGTGTGGGCTCCTCCCTGCTGGACAATGAGAAGATCGACTACTGTCGTGAGATGATGAAGAAGGCCGAAGAAAAGGGCGTTAAGCTCCTGCTGCCCATCGACACCGTGGTGGCAAAAGCCTTCCCCGATCCCATCGACGGGCCCATTGAGGTTCAAACCGTTGCTGCCGACTCCATTCCCGCCGACTGCATGGGTCTGGACATCGGCGAGAAGACCCGGGAGCTCTTCGCTGAGGCTGCCAAGTCCGCGAAAACCGTCGTTTGGAACGGCCCCATGGGCGTCTTTGAGAATCCCACACTGGCCAAAGGAACCATCTCTGTTGCCCAGGCCCTGGCCGCTTCCGAGGCTGTGACCATCGTGGGCGGCGGCGACTCTGCGGCAGCCTGTGAGCAGCTCGGCTTTGCTGATCAAATCACCCACATCTCCACCGGCGGCGGTGCGTCTTTGGAATTCCTGGAGGGCCTGGAGCTTCCCGGCATTGCCTGTCTTGCCGACAAGTAAGCGTTCATGAACAGAAAATATCGCAGACCGCTGATCGCCGGCAACTGGAAAATGAACAAGACCCCCTCGGAAACCAGGGAGTTCGTGACCGGATTTAAGGCGATGCTGCCAAAACTGCGGCGCTGTGACATTGCGCTCTGCGTTCCGGCTGTCTGTATTCCCGCGGCCGTCAAGGGGGCGAGGGACAGCCGGATCGCAATCGGCGCACAAACTTGCAGTGCGTTTGCTTCCGGCGCCTACACCGGGGAAATCAGCGCCGCCATGCTCAAGGACGCGGGCTGTAAATACGTCATCCTGGGTCATTCCGAGCGCCGCGCGATGGGGGAGACAGACAAGAATATCCATGCAAAGCTTTTGACTGCGCTGGATTCCGGCCTGACGCCGATCCTCTGCTGCGGCGAGAGCCCGGAGCAGCGCGAGCTGGGCGTGACGGAGCCATGGATTACCATGCAGCTCCGCGCCGCTCTGGCGGGCATACCGCCGGAAAAGCTCCGGACTGTCGTCGTAGCGTATGAGCCCATTTGGGCCATCGGAACCGGGCAAACTGCCACGCCGGATCAGGCGGAGTCGGTCTGCGCGCATATCCGCGCCGTCTTGCGCAAGCAGTACGGCGCAAAGACTGCGCGTGCAGTTGTGATCCTTTACGGAGGCAGTATGAACGGCAATAACGCCGCTCAGCTGCTTGCACAGCCGGATATTGACGGCGGACTGATCGGCGGCGCCTCGCTCGATCCGCAAAAGCTGCTTTGCATTGTCGAAGCGGCCAGCTGTGAAGCTGAATAGAATTATGCAACTTCCACAAATAAGATGCTGGAATTTTGGCCGTATACCCAGCAATTTGTTTATATAATTTTCATAATTCTGTGGTATAGTGTTATCAGTCAATCCATGCCCTTTCAATGTGGAGGAGTTATGATGTAATGAACATTTTGTTTTTTCTTACCCCGAAGACGAGCTGCGAAGTATTATATGACGATGAATCCATCCGCGAAGCGATTGAGCGGATGGAGCTTTCCGGGTTCGCTGCACTGCCGATCATCCGTAAGGAGGACGGCATGTATCAGGGTACGCTCACCGATGGCGATCTTTTATGGGCGTTGAAAAACCGATGTGATTTGGACCTGAAGGAAGCGCAGTACCACAACATTATGGAAATCGCGCATCGCAAGGACTATGTCCCGGTTTCGGTGTCTACGGATATGAACGATCTGCTTCAGAAGGCGTTGGATCAGAATTTTGTCCCTGTTGTAGACGACCGCAACACCTTTATCGGGATTGTCACCAGGAAATCCATTCTTGCCCAGTATGTGAAAACAACGTGGAGTGAGCAGAACTGAACCCAATACGGTCTTTCCTGTCCCGATAGCCAGAATGAGCTGGCCAACTGGCACCGCTGCCGAGCCGAGCCGATCCGCTGAATGCTGATCGGACGGCTCGGTTTTGCATTGGTTCTACATCTTGGCAGAAAAAGCCCCCGGCTTTGCGCACGCATAAATGTGAGCGGCAAATCGGGGGCGATTGTTCATGGGCTACAGTACCAGTTTTCCTCTGGCTGGAGCGGATCAGCGGTCAAAGGTTCGCCGTTCTCTGTGAGCAAAACGGAGTCCACGCCGGGCAGGGACGTCAGCGTTGCGGTCACGGTCCGAATGGTAAGCGTGCGCGCCTGTTCCTCGGCGGGCAGCGTCTGGGGTGCAAGCTCTACAGTGCAAACGCCGTTTTTTGTGGTGATGGAAAGAGGCACGGGTGCACCGGCGAGCGGCGCAGACAGACCGTTTTGCGGCGTCCGTGCAAAAAGCGCAAGCAGAAGCGCGTCCTCCTTCGACGCGCCGCCGCGGGCTCTCGCCCGGACGCGAAGCCGATGCAAAAGGCCGTCCCGCTGTCCCGGCAGGCAAAGAGTACCTTCAAATTCTCCGAGCTCCTCGCGAACTGGTCCGACAGGCGCGCTGTCAAGCAACCAGGGGGAAGTAAGATCCAGCCAGACATAAGGCGAAAGCTTATGGCCTTCCACATAGAACTGTACCTGACTGATTCCGTCGAGCTCGCAGAGGGTGTTCACCACGCTCAGCAAAGCCAACTGCTCGCCCTGTTCGGTGGCGGGTCGGTTCGTGTAGAAATCACCGTTAAAGTCCACAGTGCAAATTCCGTTTTCCACGCTGACATCCAGGACTGCTGTACCGGGCGGCAGGGGAGAGCGCATACCGCCGTTCTGGGGAGCGTTCAGAAGACGCTCAAGTGCGTAATGCGGGAGCTCATCCGGGTTCATCAGCGGAATGCTCTGCTTTTCAGTCAGCAAAAAGGAGCCGCTTTCATCCGCGTAATAGAGGGTGATTTCAAGTTTTTCGGGGACGGCGCCACTGTCATAGAGCAGAATATCGCTCTCCGAAAGCATCACATCGTCCTGCAGTGCGCCGCCTCGCGTGCTGATCCGGATTCGGACCGTGCGGACGCCTTCAAGTGAAAATGCGGTCTTAGCCAAACAGGCATAGGTGAGCGCGCGGTCAAATTCGGCGGGGGAATTGGCGTTTTGCGTCAGACGCAGCTCCAGAGTGCCGCCGCTGCGCCGAACGCCGGTCAACTCAGTATCTTGCGAAACAGGGGAAACCAGTTCCTCAGAGAGCGGGCCTTCCAAATACAGGAGAAACAGCTCTAGGTCCGAAAAGGTTTGTGACCCGAGGTCCCTCATCTCCGCGCGAATGACGCCGTCTTCGGCGGAAAAGTCTGTCTGCGCGGTGCGATAGTAGAATGAAACCGGTTGCACCATCGGCGCAGGCGGCGCTTCTCTGCCGCAGGCATTGAACAGCAGGGCGAATGACAGAATCAGAACCATCAGTCTTTTCATGTCACGCCTCCATCGGTATAGAATCAGTTGGAAAACGCAGGTGGAAGCAGGAGCCTCCGCCGTCACGGTCGGTCACGGTGATGGTACCTCCGTTCCGCAGGACCATGTCGTGCACAATAGATAAGCCCAGACCCGCGCCGCCCGCTTTCCGGGAGCGCGCTTTGTCCACGCGGTAGAAGCGTTCAAAAATATGAGGCTTTTCCGGCTCCGGGATGCCCATGCCCGTGTCTTCCACGGAGATAATGGTGCAGTCCGCGTCGGAGTATGTCCTGACCGTGACGGCGCCGTGCGGAAGATTGTACTTGATTCCATTTTCCACCAAATTAAACAGGATTTGATAAAGGTCGTCGGCCGAGGCAAGCACTTGCAGGTCTCTGGCACAGTCCAGTTCCAGCCGGACATCCTGCTTCCGGGCTAACGGCGTCAGCATTCGCAGCACACGGTCGGCCACGGGCGCCACCGCGATCAGCTCTCGTTCTTCCACCGGTTGGGTGTCCAGCCGTGTGAGTTCCAGCAGCTTTGCGGAAAGGCGCGTCAGCCGATCGGCCTCGCTGCCGACGTCGGCCACAAATTCGCGCATCGTGTCCCTGTCCATGTCGTTTTGCAGAATCGAGTCCGTCAGCAGCTTGATGGAGGCCAGCGGGGTTTTCAGCTCATGGGAGGCGTTGGAGACAAATTGCTTGCGAACCTCCTCGGATTGATTCAGCCTCTGCGCCAGCTCGTTGAACGCGATACCGAGCTGCCCCACCTCGTCACGCCCGCGCTGCGGCAGCCGCACAGAGTAATCTCCGCCGTGCAGTTTCCGAATAGATAAAAGCAGCCGCCGCATCCGCTTCCAGTAATGAATGAAAAACAGAATGGAGAACAGAATGATCACTGTCTCCAGCCCGACCGATATCCAGAAAACTGTTTGCTGCAGTCCGGCCAGCAGGGCCGCCTGGTCCGGATCGCGTTCCAGCAGGTAGACAGCGCCGATCGTGCGGTTGTATGCCACGATGGGGATCGCCGCCTTGGAGATGATCTGATCGGTTTCATAGCGGATATAGACTGTGTCGTTGCCCGCCAGAGCTTCGGCTATCTCGGGATAGAGCACAAGCTTTCCCACGGCGCTCCCGGCGTTCAGGGAATCGTAAAGACATTCCGCACCGGCGTTTGTGATGACCACGCGGGCTGTGTGCAGATCGTTTATAGATTGAATGGCCTCGCTTACGCTGTCCCGGTCAAGGCGATCATAGGTGGAAAAGGCGGACACGAAGAGCTGCGCCTTGTCGATGATTGCGCTGCGCTGGGCCGAATAAGTCAGTCTGCGGATCATAATGGGCGCGTACATATTTAAAAACAGAAGGACCACGGATGTAATGATTACATAGCCTGACGCATATCGCAGCCACGAGCTGGACAGCAGATAGCCGGCCCGTTTGTCAGACCTTGAAATAGTAGCCAACTCCCCACTTTGTCATGATATGCTCCGGTCTTGCGGGATCCCGCTCCAGTTTTTCCCGAATTCGACGGATATGAACGTCCACGGTGCGGATGTCGCTGCGGTAATCGTCACCCCAGATGATGTCGAGCAGGTTTTCCCGGGAATAGACGCGGTTCGGATTTCTAATCAGAAGCTCCACCAGGTCGAACTCCTTAGCTGTGAGCTCCACGGGAATGCCATTTTTATAGGTGTTCCGACTCTGAGAGTCCAGCGTGATGGACCCGCGGACAATCCTGGTCTCTGCCTCCTGTTTGGATGTCCTTTTGAGAATGGCGCGGATGCGGGCTTTGAGCTCGAGAATGTTGAAGGGCTTGGTTAAATAGTCGTCTGCGCCGTAGTCAAAGCCCAACAGCTTGTCCATATCCTCCGTCCTGGCCGTCAGCATAATGATGGGAACGTCAGAAAACTGGCGGATGCGGCGACAGGCTTCCAGTCCGTCCATCACGGGCATCATCACGTCCAGGATAATGAGGCGTATCTCCGGGTCCTGCGCCAGACGCACCGCTTCAAGTCCGTTCTGGCCAGTGACAACCTGATAGCCCTCGGTTTCCAGATTATAGCTGATCCCTTTGACCAGCAGCTCCTCGTCGTCAATGATCAGTATTTTCATGGCAGTCCTCCACATAGATCAGATCCCGCAGCTTCCCGAATATCCCCTCGCCGATTCCGCGCACGCGCATCAGATCCGAGGCGGATTGAAAGGGACCGTTTTCTGCCCGGTAATCCAGAATGAGCTTGGCGCGGGCCTCGCCGATCCCGGGCAGCGTCATCAGCTCATCCAGCGAGGCCCGGTTGAGCTCCAGACGGCCCTGTGCGTCGAAGCAAGAGGCAGCGGCTTCCGGGGCGGGGGAAAGTGCGCGGTCGTGCGTTTCCCCCGACGCGGGAGACTGGGTTTCCGTCCCGGGCGGGGCGGGATGCTGAGTTGTCAGCAGCACACCGCCCACAGAACGCCGCCCCAGGAAAAATCCGCCCATTACCAACAGAAAACAAAGCGTCAGCGCGGGAAAAAGCAGCGTTCGGATTTTTTGCATGGCAACTTCCTGTCCTTTCCGTTGACAAGCGGCAATTTTCTGCTATAATTCTACATGGAAGATGTTAGGCAGAGCGCCGCATTCGGGCATAGTGCCCGCAGTCTTTCTCATATTATAGCACAGCCCTGTCGTTCAGGGCAATGTTCTTTTTGAAATTTATAGGTGAAATACATGAAAAAATACAGACTTCTTTCTCTGCTTATGAGCCTTCTGCTGCTCTTGTCGGCGGCCCTGCCCGCCGCAGCGGCGGAAACAGAGACACAGGCAGCCACAATTACCGAGGCGACGGAAGCGCCCTGGGCCGAAGATTTCGCCGGTTATCGCGAAAATTTGCTCGCGGGCGCGCCGGAATACGACGCCGACTGCGAGACGGCCCTGCTGCTGGAGCTCAATTCCGGTATCGTGGTCTATGCCAAAAACGCGGAAAACACGGTCTACCCCGCCAGCCTGACCAAGATCATGACCTGTATGGTCGCCATTGAGTACGCGTCAAGCGATCTGGATAAGCTCGTTACCGTGTCCGAGACGGCCCTGGAAGGAATCGCGGAGGCCGGCGGAGAGGTGCGT
Source organism: uncultured Clostridia bacterium (assembly GCA_945487445.1). Taxonomy (GTDB): domain Bacteria; phylum Bacillota; class Clostridia; order Oscillospirales; family Oscillospiraceae; genus JAFRPC01. The sequence continues at coordinate 12,792 of CALYTU010000020.1, forward strand.
CTGCAGGCGGGTGAGCGGTTGACTCTGCGGAATCTGCTCTATTATCTGATGATCAATTCCACTAATGAGGCGGGCAACGTCATCGGCGAATACGTAGCGGGCGATATCCCGTCGTTTGTCAATCTGATGAACAAGACTGCGAAGGACCTGGGTTGCACCGGCACGCATTTTGCCAACACCCACGGACTGCACGATCCCAATCATTATACTACTGCGCGGGATCTGAGCGTCATTACTCGTAAGGCTCTGACCTATGAGGTCTTTCGGGAAATCTGCGATACTGCTGAGTATACCGTCCCGGCGACCAACCTCTCCGATGCCAAAAAGCTTGTCAGCACAAACTACTTAATTGTCAACGACGGCAACCGTTATCTGGCCGATAACGGCAACTACTACACCTATTATCGCGACGATGCGGCCGGAATCAAGACCGGCTACACCAGCGCAGCCGGCCGTTGCGTCATCTCCCGCGCCTCCGACGGCAATATGGAGCTGCTCTGCATCATCATGGGGGCGAAGACGCGCATGATGTCTGACGGCAGCGTTCGCTTTGACAACTTTGTGGAGGCAAAGAAACTCTTTAACTACGGTTTTGACAACTTCGCCTATGCCAAGGTGGCTGCGGCAGGCATCGAACCCATGTTTCAGGTCAGCGTTGACTATGCCAGAGACAAGCGCGGCGTCGTTTTAATTCCTTCCACGGACGTCAACTGCCTGCTGCCCAGAGAATACGACAAGGAAAGGGTGTCTACCCGCTATGAGCTCAATACCCCGAGCGGTTTGGTGGCGCCGTTGGAGCAGGGGCAAAAGGTCGGGACGCTCTATGTTACCTATGACGGCACCGTGATCGGCACTTCCGAACTGGAGACACTGACCGCCGTAGAGGAAAAGGGTGTGGACAAGGCGATCGCGGACCTGACCGGCAAGGATAAGGCCGAGGAGGAAAAGACAACTCTCCAGAGGCTTTTTGCCTACTGGTATGTCCCGGTTCTGCTGATTTTGGCACTGTTTATCATTCTGCTCGCGCGCAACGCGATCTATCGCCGCCGCCGGAGAAAGGCGCTTGAACGCCGGCGCAGACGCGCCATCTCACGCGACAGACGCGCCGCTGAACGGCAGCAGCAGACGACGCGGCAGGCTCAGTCTTTCGACAGCGCTCTATCCGATGAAACGCGCCGTGTCCCGGTTGGGGGGCGCGGTCAGGCGAGGTCTGACCGTGGAGGCCGTCCATGATCAGGCGCGCTGTCCCCACCGAGTGGGAGGTTCTGCGGACGCGGTGCGAGCTGTGTCGGGCCTGCGAGCTGGGAAAGACACGGACGAGCATGGTCTTCGGCGTGGGAAAAACGGACAGCCCTATTCTCTTTGTGGGGGAGGGGCCCGGCCAGCAGGAGGACCTGCAGGGGGAGCCCTTCGTGGGCGCGGCCGGGAAGCTGCTGGATGAAATGCTTTCCATCATCGACCTGGGCCGTGACAACTGCTACATTGCCAATGTGGTCAAATGCCGTCCACCCGGAAATCGGGACCCCAGGGAGGAGGAACAAGCAGCCTGCGTCGGTTATCTTTATGAGCAGATTCGCCTGATTCACCCGAAGCTGATCATTTGCCTGGGCCGAATTGCCGCAGGCGTTCTGATCCGAAAAGATTTCCGCATCACCCGTGAGCATGGACAGTGGACACAGAAGAACGGCGTCTGGTACACCGCCATCTATCACCCTTCCGCGCTTTTGCGCGATCTGAACCGCCGCCCGGAGACCTTTCTGGATTTACTTGCCATACGGGATAAGGTCCGGGAGATCTGCCCGGAAGTTTATGGTTTGATGCAGTCTTGATTAGATTATGAAGAATAATGAGATACTAGCAGAAGCTTCGTTTGCTGTTTCTGGGATGCAAACGCAAGCCTGAAAGGACATTTTTCTATGGGAAAAATCGCAATTTACCCGGGATTCTTCGACCCGTTTACCAACGGCCATCTGGATATCGTCCGGAAGGCAGCAGACATTTTTGAAAAGGTCTTTGTGGTCATCGGCGTCAATGCCGACAAGGCCCGTGCTTTCCCCGCCGACCGCATTGCGGAAGCGATCATGCAGACGTTGCGCCAGCAGAGATTGGATAACTGTGAGGTTGTCATCTGGCAGGGCCTTGTGGCCGAGTACGCCCGTCTAAACGGGATCGGCTATATGATCCGCGGCCTGCGCAATAATACGGACTATAACTATGAGGAGAACATAGCTGCGGTAAACAAGCTCATAAACCCCGAATTGGAATCTGTTTATTTCCGCTCCAATAACATTGCGCTTTCCTCCTCCATGGTGAAGGAGCTCAACAGTTTCGGAAAGGATGTATCTGAGTATGTTCCCTCCGCTATTCTGCCGCTTTTGAAGCGTTGAGCTTCGGCTCCTCATCCGGTAAGGGACCGGCGCCGTATTCTTTACGCGCCAACGTCGAGACGCAGAGGTGAGATGAAATGCCAAAAACGGAAAAGCAGAAGCTCAAGCTCCTGATTTTGAAGGATTATTTGGAGCAGAATACCGATCCGGACCATCCTGCCACCATTCACGAGCTGCTGGCCTGTCTGGAGCGGGAGGGCATTCAAGCGGAGCGAAAAAGCGTCTACCGCGACATCCAACTGTTGATGGACTATGGTTGTGACATCGTGACCATCCGGGGAAAGAACGCGGGATACTATATAGCGGAAGGGAAGTTCGACCAGGCGGAGCTGAAGCTCCTGGCAGACGCAGTTTTAGCGTCCAAGTTTTTGACGGAGCGGAAGTCCTCCGACCTTCTGAAAAAGCTTGGCACGCTCACCAACCGCCAGCGGGCTGTGGAGCTGCGCCGGACCATGCTGGTCTCCGGCCGGGTGAAGTCGATGAATGAGAGCGTCATCTATAACGTGGACGAACTGCACGAGGCCATCCGGGCCAACAGCCAGATCAACTTCCGCTACTTCGAGTGGGATCGAAACAAGGAACGAGTCTTCCGTAAGGGCCAGCGAACCGCCAGCCCCTACGCTCTGTGCTGGGACGACGCAAACTACTATCTGATCGCCCACACAGAAGAGCATGGCATTACCCATTTTCGCGTGGACAAAATGACGAATATCCGCCAAACCGGACATCCGCGGGTGCAGACGGAGCAGACCCGGAGCTTGGATCTTGCCAGCTATGGAAAACAGGTTTTTGGCATGTTCAACGGCAGACTGGAAACGGTGCGAATGCGCTTTGAGAACAGCCTTGCCGGTGTGGTGATCGACCGATTTGGCAAGGAAATTATCCTTATCCCGGATGGACCTGATCACTTCACCTGTATGGCCGAGGTTATGGTCTCGCCTCTGTTCTACGGCTGGATTGCATCCTTCGGAACGCGGGTCCGGCTCCTGTCTCCGGAATCCGTTGTCGATGGCTTCCGGGAAAACTGTGAAAATACGATGCGCCTTTACGAGACGGTCGCGCAGCATTGACGCGCGGCGCAGGTGCTTTTGAATGGCTTCCGGGGCTTCTGTGTGATGAAAAAAGAAATCTTCAATGGCCTGACGCAACCCATCTTTCGTGCATCTATGATTCAGCCCATAGACCAGGCTGGCCTCCCGGCCCGCATCCAGCACATACCACATTTCGGTCTTTCCTAACTGACCGTTTTCATGCTCTTTCGCATACTCATCTGTTGGATGTACCTGCACGGATAAATCCTGCTTCGCGTCGATGAATTTGATTAGAATCGGAAGCGCAGTTTCTCCTTTATGTCGCTCACAAAGGTACTCGGGATGCTGTCTCAGTACCTCGGCAAGCTCCATCCCGTCATACTCTCCACCCACAACATAGCTGAGTCCATCGGGATGCGTGGAACATTCCCATGTTTCCGCCAATGGAGATAGTTTGATTTGCTTTTCAAATTCGTCATTCAGACGATTGCCGCCCCAGAGATAATCCTTCCCGGAAGGACGGAGCAGCAAAGGCGCATTGCCCGTTTTCATCGTTGCCCTCCCGTTTTCTATCAATATTCTAATGCGAACTTCTGCTTATCGTGGACATTGATGTCCATTCCAAGCTGCACTTCGATCAGCTTCAATTCAGTATCTGCCATCACCGTATGGCGGCAGCCTGCGGACATGGTGATGACATCGCCTGCCTTAACCGCCTGCTCAAAGCCATCCACAATGGTCTTGCCGCTGCCGGAGATGACCACCCAAACCTCATCCCGGTTTTTGTGGCTATGGTAGTTCATGCTGTGTCCGGCATTCAGTGTCACCTTGAT
>CALYTU010000021.1 GCA_945487445.1 uncultured Clostridia bacterium
TTTTGCTTGGTACCTTAATTCTACCACATTTCAGAAGGTAATTCTTCACTTTTTTTCACTTTTTCGCCCCTTTTTCCCAGTTTTTCCGCCTGTGGATATCTTCTCGTTTTCCCGCCATTCCAAACTGCGGAAACTCAAGGGAATCTTTGTTTTTTTGATTGCAAAAACCGGGAACGTGTGTTATAGTAATTGCACGCAAACCCTTTTTCCACAAATATTTATGAAATATGGAGGAATTCAAATGAAAAAACGAATTGCAGCTCTCTTCCTGATGTGCCTTCTGCTGAGCCTTGCGGCATGCGGCAAGAAGCCGGCTTCCACAGACACCGGCAGCGCAACGCAGGCGGCTAAGACCGAAGCGGGGACAAACCAGACCGAGGCAGCGACCGACACTGAGCCAAAAACCGAGCCCGACACCGAGCCCGACACCGAGCCGGTTCCTGACACGCCCGCACTCTCCTTTGAGGAAATCACCGTGGTGGACAACGACGACTGTCTGATTCGGATCACCGGCATTGACGCACAAAACTTTTGGGGCTACACGCTCAACGTGTATCTGGAAAACAAGTCTTCGGATAAAAAATACCGATTCTCCGTAGACGGCGCCTCCATCAACGGCGTCTCCGCCGAACCGCTTTTTTCCAAGGAGGTCGCCGCCGGAAAGAAAGCAACGGAAGAGATTTCCTTCATGGACGACAGCCTGCCGGAGCTTCTGGGTGACTTTACAGACATTATGTTGGCCTTCCGGGTCCATGACGCCGACGATTGGACAGCGGATGACATCGTGACGGAAACCGTCCATGTATATCCGTTCGGCGAGGAAAACGCCGTGCGTTATGTTCGCCAGCCCCAGGATACCGACACCGTAATCGTGGATAACGACGATCTGACCGTCACCGTCACCGGATATGACCCGGACAGCCTCTGGGGCTATTCCGTCAATCTCTATCTGGTCAACAAAACCGACAAAGCGCTGATGTTCTCTGTGGACGACGCCTCTGTCAACGGCCTGATGAGTGATCCGTTCTTCGCCACGACCGTCGAAGCCGGTACGTCCGCGTTCTCTCAGCTCTCCTGGTCCGACTCGGAGTGAGAAAAACGGGATCACAGAGGTTGAGGAAATTGAAATGAATTTCCGCGTCTATGACGCCGATGACTGGGGAGCGGACAACCTGTTCGAGGAAACCGTCAAGCTCAACCCCTGATTGCTTCCCATCTCCATAGAAAAGGCGCCCGCTCGGGGCGCTTTTTCTATGAAACGAATTATTCCGCGAAGATCTTCTTCAAGTGGACGAAGGCGGGCAGGCCGTCTTCCTTGGTCTGCTGGGTCTCGCCCTGGATCAGCGGGAGGCAGTAGTTCACAAACTCCTGGGTCACGCCGTTGTGTTCCGGGGTGATCCAGCTCAGGGGGACCTTTTGCTCGGTGTTCGCCACGTCGGCAAGATCGAACAGAACGTACTCGCACTTGTAGCCGTTGGTACGGTCGCACTTGAAGCCCACCATCTTGCCGGTAATGCCCGCCAGAGCAGACTCCACGGCCAGCTTGCCGGCGTTGAAGCTCTCCTCGATGTCCGTCGCGGAAGCGCAATGGGAGGCGCAGCGCTGCAGCAGGCTCAGCTCGATGCCCCGGACCTTGGCGCCGGTGGCAGCCTTCACCACGGCGGCGAGACGGGCTGCCAGACCGCCCAGCTGGGCATGACCGAAGCCGTCCGTGCCGGAGGCCTTGGCCTCGGAGACGAAGCTGCCGTCGGCGTAGTGAACGCCCTCGGAGACGGCCACCAGGCAGTTCTGCTTCTCCGCATAGACGCGCTTGACATCGGCGACAAACCGATCCATATCGAAGTCCACCTCGGGCAGGTAGATCAGATCGGGGCCGTCGCCCTTCAGGCCAGCCAGGGAAGCTGCGGCAGTGAGCCAGCCGGCGTGGCGGCCCATGCACTCGATGATAGTGATCATACCCACGTCGTAAACGTGGCAGTCACGGCTGACTTCCATGAAGGAGGTGGCGATGTACTTGGCGGCGGAAGCAAAGCCGGGGCAGTGATCGGTGCCGTAGAGGTCGTTGTCAATGGTCTTAGGTACGCCGAAGACCCGGCACTCATAGCCCACCTTGGCGCAGTAGCGGCTGATCTTGTTGCAGGTGTCCATGGAGTCGTTGCCGCCGTTGTAGAAGAAATAACGGACGTTGTACTTCCGGAAAATCTCCAGGATGCGCTTATAGTCGGTGTCGTCCACATCGGGATCGGCGATCTTGTAGCGGCAGGAACCCAGGGCGGAGGAGGGAGTGTAGAGCATCTTTTCGAGCTCCTTGGGATCCTCCTTGTCCATGATCATCAGGCGATCGTTGAGGACGCCTTTGATGCCGTGGTTGGCGCCGTAGACGGTGGTGATGTACTCGCTCTCCAGGGCGGTCTTGATGACGCCGTAGGCGGAAGCGTTGATGACGGCGGAGGGGCCGCCGGACTGGCCGATGACGGCCGCGCCGATCAGGGGCTTGTTTGTCATAATTGATTACCTCCAAAATTTTGCGATCTTTTGTATCAGGGTGTGATTGGAAAGCGTATCCAATTTAACATTATTTGCCCGGGTTGTCAATGAGGAAAACAGAAAATTTACAATCTGATCCACAACATTTTCTTTACATACGGCGGTTTTTGCGATAAAATAGAAGATAGTCCGGTTTGAGGAAAATGTGTTTGAGCAACGGAGGGTCCTTCCATGTCATACAACGAAACCAAGGAGCGCAAAGCGCGCAGCAAGAAGCGGTGGAACAGCATCGGGGTGTGTCTGCTGCCCTTTTTCACGCCCCTTGGCGTGGGCGTGCTGATCGCGAACGCCATGGACATTCTCCCCAACATCGGCGGAAGCGAAGATCTGAAAAGCACCATTCAGACACTCTCCGACCTGCGCGGTCCGGTGAATGCCCCCGTGGCCGAGGTACCGGTGCCGCAAAAACGGGTGAACGGCATGCCGAAGCACGGCGCACTGATCACTGCCATCGGCGCCATCGTCGCGGCAATCTGTGCCTTGATCGGCGTCGTAGGCCTGGCGGATTTTTTCACCGACTATTCCCTGCGGGATCTGTTTTTATCCCTTTTTTTCCTGAGCGGAGCCGTCGGCAGCACGGCAGTGGCCGTATTCGGACATCTTCGCCGCAAAAAGAAGCAGCGATTTGAGGCCTATCTCAAGCTGATCGGTGACAAGCAGGCCGTCCCCATCCACTACCTGGCAGATGTGATGGGCATCGACTATCACAAGGTCATCAAGGACCTGCGGGAAATGATTACCCGCGGCATTCTCCGGCCGGCCTGGCTGGATTTGAAAACCTACCGCCTGATGTTGACCGAGTACACCGAGGCCCAGGCTGTTCAGCCAGAGGAGAAGAAGGAGGAGGCTGTTTCCCGCAATGACCGCATTCTCCAGCAGATTCGGGCCGACAACGACCTGATTAACGATAAAGAGGTCTCCGCGAAGATTGACCGGATCGAAGACCTGACCCGTAAGATTTTTGCCATTCTGGACCAGAGACCTGAAAAGGAACCCCAACTCTACAACTTCATGAACTACTATCTGCCCACCACGCTGAAGGCCCTGGAAAGCTACGCCCGGCTGGAGGCCCAGGGCATCGAGACCGCCGCGATCCGAGAGGCAAAGCAGAAGATCAATCACGCCCTGGACGAGCTGGCCGACGGCTATGAAAAGCAGCTCGACAAGCTCTTCGCTGACGATGTGGTGGACATCACCGCTGACATCGACGTCATGCGCAAAATGCTGCACAAGGACGGCCTGCAGGAGGATGAGATCGTCTCCGCCACCCTGAGGACGGACAAATGACTGCCCTGCCTTCCGCCTGGGACGCCCTGCTCGATTGCCCCTTTGACCGTCAGCCCCACTGCGGCACCCTGGCCGCAGCGGAGGAAGCCGCCGCCCGGGAGACAGTCTATCCCCCCCGAGAGGACTGGTTTGCTGCCTTCCGGCTCACCCCGCCGAAGCGGATCCGGGCCGTCATCCTGGGCCAGGACCCCTATCACGAGCCGGGGCAGGCGATGGGGCTGGCCTTTTCGGTCCGGCCCGGGGGGAAACTGCCTCCATCCCTGCGGAACATCTACCGGGAACTGGCATCCGATCTGAACGTCCCCGCCCCGGCCGACGGCGATCTTACCTTCTGGGCGGAGCAGGGCGTGCTGCTGCTGAACACGGTTCTCACTGTGGCAGACGGCAGGGCCAACAGCCATCAGCATCTCGGGTGGCAGCGCTTCACAGACGAGGTGCTCGCCGCCGTTGCAGCCCTGCCCCAGCCCGTGGCCTTCGTCCTCTGGGGGGCTCCGGCGCAGAAGGCGTTTGATCGTGCAGCAGGGAGCGGGGCAAGGACAGGTCTTATCTGCGCGCACGGTTATTTTGATGCGCCCCGGCTGGTTTTGACCGCGCCTCACCCCAGCCCGCTTTCGGCCTACCGGGGCTTCTTCGGCAGCAGGCCCTTCTCCCGGATCAATGAATTTCTCCGAGAGAACGGAACGCGCGAAATTCGCTGGACAGACTGACTGTCTTCTGCTTTTCTGCCGCTCCCCCTCAAAACTGCCGCCGCACCGGGGCTTTGTTGCTCCGACCCTTGTCGGATACGTGCAGGGAATGAAAATCTTTAAAAACTGATTCAATGAATCAAAATAAATAAGGAGAAAGAACTATGAAACAAACAACTCTTCGAAGCTATGCCCGCCTCATCGCCCGGGTGGGCGTTAACATCCAGAAGGGCCAGGATGTCATCATTCGGTGCGACCTGGACCAGCCCAAATTTGTAGAGCTTTTGGTAGACGAGTGCTACAAGGCAGGAGCCCGATATGTCAAGGCGGAATTCAGCTATCAGCCCCTGGCGAAGCTCCACTATCGGCATTGCAGCGTCACCACCCTTTCCAAGGTTGAGGAATGGGAGAAAGCGCGTTTGCAGCACTATGTGGAAACCCTGCCCTGCCAGATCTATCTGGTCAGCGAAGACCCCGACGGTCTCAAGGGGATCAATCAGGAGAAGATGGCCAAGGCCAGCCGGAAGCGCTTTCCCATCATCAAGCCCTACCGGGATCAGATGGAAAATAAGTATCAGTGGTGCATTGCCGCCGTCCCCGGTCCCGCCTGGGCAAAGAAGCTCTTCCCGGAGCTGACCAGGGGCCAGGCGATGGAGAAGCTCTGGGAAGCCATTCTCTTCACCTCCCGCGTGACCGAGGACCCCATGGCTGCCTGGGAAGCGCACAACAAGGACCTGCATGACCGCTGCGCCTACCTCAACAGTCTGGGCATCGCCGAGCTGCACTACAAGGGCGAAAACGGCACCGACCTGACCGTTGGCATGATTCCCGAGGCTGAGTTCAAGGGCGGCGGAGACCGGAGCCTGCAGGGCATCTACTTCAACCCCAACATTCCCACTGAGGAATGCTTTATCTCGCCCATGCGCGGCAAAGCGGAAGGCATCGTCTACGCCACCAAACCCCTGTCCTATCAGGGTCAGCTGATTGAGGGCTTCTCCATGCGCTTTGAAAACGGCAAGGCGGTTGAGGTCCACGCCGAGCGCAACGAGGAGCTGCTTCAGAAAATGGTTACCATGGATGAAGGCGCGGGCTATCTGGGCGAGTGCGCGCTGGTTCCCGTGGGCTCTCCGATCTCTCAGTCCGGCCTGCTGTTCTACGAAACCCTGTTTGATGAGAACGCCGCCTGCCACCTGGCTGTAGGCGCGGGCTTTGCTGACACCATCAAGGGCTTTGAGAACAAGACGCTGGACGAGTGCCGCCAGCTTGGCATCAACGAATCCATGATCCACGTTGATTTCATGATCGGCTATGAGGGTCTGGACATCGACGCCGTCACCCGCGACGGCAAGACCGTTCCCATCTTCCGCAAGGGCGAGTGGGCCTTCTGAGAAATGCAAGCATAAAAAATGAGAGAATGAGAAAATTGGGGAGTTGCGCAAATTGCTATTTGCGCAACTCCCCAAAATCTTTTCCGGTTTTTCTGATTAACCATTCGGCTTTCGGTTGTGATAATAGCGGCGGCGGTTGGGCTTCTTTGCGCCTTCCGGCTTGGGGGCAGTCTGCTCCTCCGAGCGTTTTTCGGGCGCGGGGTGCTTGGCCCGCTCGGGCTGGGAGACCTCCGGCCTGCCCTGCTGCTGATGGCGCCGCTGCTGGCGGGAGGGTTTTTCGTACTTGTCGGCCCGCTCGATCCGCTCGGGCTTTTCCCCCCGTCCCGTCTGTTCGGCCGGCTTCTGGCCGCCTTTCCGGTTCCGTCGGGGGGCGTTTCCGCCATCGGACCCCTGGAAGGGCTGTGCGCCGTCCCGGCGGCCCTGCCGTCCAGGGCGCTGCGGGGCGGGAGCGGCAGGTGCGTTTTCCCCTTCCTCCTCCTGCCGCGGCTCCGAAAGCGCAGCTGCCTGCGCATTTTCCCAGCGATTGGGCTTCCGCTCCCGGCGATTGCGATGAGGTCGGGGCTCCTGACCGGGCTGCGAATCATTTTTCTCCGCTTCAAGCTCCGATGTAAACCGTTCGGATTCGGCAGAATCCAGGGTCAGGCGCTGGTCCAGGAAGGGTCTGCGCTCCCGGAGTTCTCCGTCCTTACGGCCGGAAATGGGGGCTAAAGCTTCGGGAATGGGCGGGTCATTTTTCTTGGCCTTGCCGCTGCGAAGAATGCAGATTTCGCTGTTGCGGTAGGTGTGAATCTCCTCGTCCTTCTCCATGCGGACGGTGACGCTCTGGTGCATGAGATTGACGCTCAGGACGGTCCCCCGGCCATCGGGGGTATCCACAAAGGATTCGAGCTTGGGGCTGGTCTTGATCAGATCCTCATAGGCCTCCTGCTCATACTTCAAGCAGCACATGAGCCGCCCGCAGGTGCCGGAGATTTTGGCGGGATTCAAGCTGAGATTCTGGGTCTTGGCCATCTTAATGGAGACGGGCTGGAAGTCTTCCAGGAAGCCGGCACAGCAGAAGGGCCGGCCGCAAATGCCCAGACCGCCCAACATTTTAGCCTTGTCACGCACGCCGATCTGCCGCAGCTCAATGCGAGTGTGGAAATTAGCGGCCAGAATCTTCACCAGCTCCCGGAAATCCACCCGGGCATCGGCGGTGAAGAAAAAGAGGAGCTTGCTTCCGTCAAAGGCGTACTCGCAGGAGACCAGCTGCATATCCAGCCCCAGATCCTCGATTTTCCGCAGGCAGAAGGCGTAGGCCTCCTTTTCCCTGCGCTCGTTTTCAGCCTTGATCCGCTCGTCGATGGGCGTGGCAACGCGCAGGACGCGGCGCAGGGGCTGGACCAGTTCCCGCCGGGCAATGCGGTGATTGCCGATGATGCAGTAGCCGTACTCCGCACCGCGCGCGGTATCAATGATGACATGGTCGCCATTTTTCAGGTTCAGATCGCCGGGATCGAAGAAATAAATCTTGCTCCCGGGGCGAAACTGCACATCGCAGACAAAGACCCGCTCATCAGGCGAGGGCGCAGGGGGCTCGTCGGCCGCAGATTCCTCCGGGGCAGGCGCCTCTTCCAGCCGCGGCGCCTTCTTCTTGGCGGATACGGCGGTCAGCGCGGGTGTGGGCACATAGGCCGGAGCAGTCTCCTCGATCGCATCCTCAAATGTTGCAACCTCGGAGATGTCAGCCTCCGACTTTATCGGGAGCGCTTGCTCTGAAACGTCCCGGACCTGTTCGTTTTCGTAATCCATTATATTATCCATACTGTTTCCTTTTTTATTCCTGTTTCAAGATTCGCAATCCGGTCAAGGTATTTATTCAAACACTGGTTAGAATCAACGCCTAAATCAATCCGACACATCCAGCCATACCTGGAGCGCGCCACAGACGGCGCCGGGACTTGCGTTCCCCTGGAGCAGCTCGACAGCCCGGCCAAGACTCTGCAAGGCCCGCAGGCTCTCAGCAGAGGTGCGGCTCCGGCCCACGCGCTGCGCTGCCTCCCAGCGGCCCGGCTGCCCGGTCCGAACGGCAAGCGCCTGGCTCAGGACCTCGATCCACTGGGTCAGCAGGGGGATCAGCTCCTCCCGTTTGCGCCGCTCGAGCGGAACCAACAGCTCCGTGAGCCCCAACCGGTCCCGCCGGGCAAAGCAGTCGGAAAAGCTCTGGGTTTCGGGGGCGAGGTGCTCCCCCTCGGTGAGCAGCAGTACGGCCTGACCAAGAAAGCCCTCGGACCGCTCCCAGGCCGCAGCCAGGGCGGCGCGGTCCTTCTGCGGGAACCGTCTTTCCAGCTCCGCCAGCCCTTCCCGCTCGGAGAGAGGCGAAAGCTGCAGCAGGACGGACCGGGAACGGATCGTCGGCAGCAGACGCTGCGCGCCATCGGTGAGCAGGAGGAAGGCCGCATAGTCGGGAGGTTCTTCCATGATCTTCAAGAGTGCGTTTTGGGCAGCGGCGTTCATATCCATAGCCCGGGGAATGATATAGACCTTACGCAGCCCCTCGTTGGGCTTGATATAGACGTCGGCACGAGCCTTCCGGATCAACTCCACGGAGATGATCTTCCTGGCCGGATCGTCCACCGTGACGACATCGGGATGAACTCCATCGAGCACCTTCCGGCACTGGGGGCAGACCCCGCAGGGCCGCCGCGCGCCTTCTGTGCACTCCATTGCGGCCGCGAGGATCAGGGCGAGGGTATGCTTTCCGCTCCCGGGAGGACCGGCCAGCAGATAGCAGTGGGACAGACGCCCGGCCGCGAATGCCGCAGAAAGGCCGGAACGGAGCCGTTCATTCCCCAGCAGCCTCTCCATGCACGCACCCCCATCGTTTTCCTGAATGTATATGATAACACAGCTCTCCAGGTTATGCAAGCATTTTCGGCTGCCGCTTCAAGGGGATTGTTCTCCCCAAAAGACACATTTCCGAAGCGCTCCCGATCAGTTACCAATCGGAATCCCAATCGCCGATGTCGTCCCATTCGTCGCCGCCCCAGTCCCAATCGTCATCATCATTATCATTATCATTATCATTATCATTATCGTCGTCTAACACATGATTGTTTTGGTTGATATTGGGATCGTAGTAGCCGCTATTTATAAAATCCGTCACACCGTATTCCCGGTTAAAGGCAGAGGAAGCATAGTATTCCTCATAGTTGCTGGTAAGGGTACTGTCTGCGATAACCGGAAGCCAGCCGTTATCATAGTAATACCAGTCGCCGCCCTGGAAGTAGTAATAGTCGTCATTGTAGCAGTAATAGCCACGGGTGGGACCGCTTCTGCGGATCGAACCCCAGATCCAGAAGCAGATGACCGATACCAGCAGGATAATCCAGACCTTCGCCCACAGCTTGGTCTTCCAGGACACCGACTTCTTTTCGGCAGAACGGGTCTGGCCCAGCAGCGCGGCCTGATAGCTCCGCTGCTGACCCACCTGTTCCCTCATTTTCAGATACAGCTCATTCACCGCATAGGCCTCGTCCCGCCCCTGATAGCGGATGGCCCGGGAGCCGTCGGCCTTGTTTTTGTAGACGACAAAGGAGCCATCCTCCGCCTGATAGATGCCGAAGGCCTTTGGCTCGCGGTAGTCCTCGCCCAGGTGGACGCGCATTTTCTCAAGCGGGAGATTGTGCTTCACAGCAAAGGTGCGAAGCTCCTCGATCGTTTTGGGCCTTCCCGCACCATGCTTTCCATGCCGTTTGGAATCTGCCAATGCCGGAAGTGCCTTCCCCTCCTTCATGGCAGCCTCGGTCTGTGCCTTGCTTGCCAGTCGGTTTGGGCCGCCGCAGTGGGGACAACGCTGATCCGCATATTTGAATTTTTCACCACAGAATTCACAGGTGATCTTTTTCATGGATACCCCTCCCATATTGACGATGATAGCGCACTTTTTAAAAAATGTCAAGCGCCCGCATTGTCGAACGCTGGAAACACGCCTCCGCCGAGCTTTTTTATCCGCTGAGGCCTTGTATTCCGCGCAAAACCATTCTGACAACAAGAATCTTCCGCAGGAACGCGGGGGGGAACGCGCCCATAAGATATACAGGGAGATGGTACTATGCGTGACTATGACCGCGGTGCCGCGACGGCATACGCGCGGCGGTGGGCACTGGGGCGGAGTCCGGCCTATTACAATTTTGCGGCGCTGGGCGGAGACTGCACTAATTTTGTCTCCCAATGCCTGTATGCCGGAAGCGGGGTCATGAACTATACACCTGTAATCGGGTGGTATTACCGCTCCGCCGCAGATCGAACGGCAAGCTGGACGGGCGTGGAATTTCTGTACCGCTTTCTGACGGAAAACCGGGGTCCGGGACCCTTTGCGCGGGTCTGCGGCAAGCGGGAGCTCCGTGCCGGAGACGTAATCCAGCTTGGAGACGGAACCGGACAGTTTTATCACTGCCTGCTGGTCCTGCACCCCGGTCCGGACCCCCGTGTGGCGGCGCATGATGTGGATTCTTTGGATCGCCCGCTGTCGGATTACGCCTACGCCATCGCCAGGTATCTGCACATCGAGGGCGTGCGGGGCTGATCGGGAGCAGATTGCCCAAGAACCGGCTCCACCTTTCATAATATGGAGCATCGCAAATCGGGATTCTGGTTATCGGCTTTATTCGCTTTCAATTTGCAGGGTGGCCTGACCTCAGGCCGCCGCGATTATCGCCGAGCTTTCAGAAAACGATCTACAAACTTGACAATTTTTTATAGATAAAATAAAAGTATCTATTCAGTAGCCCCATCTGTCATTTCGAACGAAGTGAGAAATCCGTTCCTTTTTGCGTAGATAATACGGATTTCTCGGCGATGAATCGCCTCGAAATGACAGGATACTGAACAGATACAAATAAAACGAAAAGCCGGCCTCCGAGGAGACCGGCTTTCGACTATCCGAAGTTTCTTTTAATTTTGTCGAAGAAGGACTTCCGCTTTGGCTGGGCCTTCTCTGTGGCGGCGTCAAATTGGTGCAAAATGTCCTTCTGTTCCTTGGTAAGCTTTGTGGGCGTCTCGACGACTACAGTAACGAATTGGTCGCCCCGGTTTTTGTAGCCCACATATGGAATGCCCTTACCCTTGAGCCGGAAGGTGGTGCCAGTCTGGGTGCCCTCGGGAACATTGTAGCGAACCTTGCCGTCCAGGGTCGGAACCTCAATGTCTGCGCCGCAGGCTGCCTGACAGAAGGAAATAGGCATCTCGCAGTAGACATTGGCGCCCTCTCGGGTAAAGAGCTCGTGAGGACGGATTCGGACATTGACCATCAGATCGCCGTTGGGTCCGCCGTTCGCCCCAGCGCTGCCCTGGCCGGAAATCCGGAAGGCCTGACCGTCGTCGATCCCCGCGGGAATATCCACGGTCTGACGGTGGCTGCGCTTGATGCGGCCCTTTCCCTTGCAGCGGGTGCAGGGGTCTTTAATCAGCTTGCCCTTGCCGCCGCAGGTAGGGCAGGCGGCTGTGGACTGCATGGTCATGCCCATGAAGCTCTGGGTGGTGCGCACCTGTCCACTGCCACGGCACTGGGGACAGGTCTCGGGCTGTGTCCCCTCCGCGCAGCCGGAGCCATGGCATTGATCGCAAGTCTCGATGCGCGAGACGTTAACTTCCTTCTGCGCACCGAAGGCAGCCTCCTCGAAGCTGACCTCCACCTGCACCACGACATTTTCTCCGCGCGCCGCGCGGCTGCCGCCGCTCCGCGCACGAGCACCGCCGCCGAAAAAGTCGCCGAAAATGTCTCCGAAGCCGCCGAAGCCGCCGAAGCCGCCAAAGCCCTCAAAGGGATTGCCCCCCTGCGAAGCGGCAAAATTGGGGTCGACCCCGGCAAAGCCGTACTGATCGTAAAGCTGGCGCTTTTCGGGGTTGGACAGCACCTCATAGGCCTCGTTGATCTCTTTGAACTTGGCCTCCGCGTCGGCCTCGTGGTTCACGTCCGGGTGATACCTGGCCGCAAGCTTGCGGTAAGCCCGCTTGATCTGATCGGCCGCGGCGTTCTTCTCCACGCCGAGGACCTCATAAAAATCTCGTTTTGTTTCTGCCATATATGGATCACCTCACAGGTGAAATGAAGTATGCCTTGTCGCAAATGAAGGATCTCCTTCGGAGATATGAAGCGTGCCTGACAGCACACGAAGTATGCGCTTCGCACATATTGAGCATCGTCTTTGATCGAAAAAGATGGGATTTAGCCAACATGGCGAAGCGATACATCATATACTAAGCAGCTTCATTCGGCACAGTTGTACTTCATATTTGAAAAAGCAACTACCTCATGCGCGTTACGCGCTGTCAGTCCTTCACTTCCTCGAAGTCCGCGTCTACCACGCCGTCGTTGGGGTTGCCGGCGCCGCCGTTGAAGTCAGCGCCCGGGTTGAAGCCCGCACCGGCAGCATTGGGATCGCCCTGCGGAGCGGACTGCTTGTAGAGCTTCTCGGCCACGGGATAGAAGGCCTTCTGGGCCTCCTCGATGGCAGCCCTGATGGCGGCCACGTCGGTCCCCTTGTTGGCCTCTTTGAGCTTCTCAATCGCTGCCTGGATGGGAGCCTTCTCGCTGTCGGAGATCTTGTCGCCCAGCTCGGTCAGGGACTTCTCCAGCTGATAGGCGGTCTGGTCGGCCTCGTTGTGCGTATCGACCTCTTCTTTGCGGGCCTTGTCCTCGGCGGCAAACTGCTCCGCCTCGCGAACGGCCTTGTCGATGTCCTCCTTGGACAGGTTGGAGGAAGCGGTGATGGTGATGTTCTGCTCCTTACCGGTGCCGAGGTCCTTGGCGGAGACGTTCACGATGCCGTTGGCGTCGATGTCAAAGCTGACCTCGATCTGGGGAATGCCGCGGGGAGCCGGGGCAATGCCGCTGAGCTGGAAACGGCCCAAGGTCTTGTTATAGGCAGCCATTTCGCGCTCGCCCTGGAGCACATGGACCTCGACGGAGGTCTGGCCGTCGGCAGCAGTGGAGAAGATCTGCTTCTTGTTGACCGGGATGGTGGTGTTGCGTTCGATCAGCTTGGTGAACACGCCGCCCATAGTCTCAATGCCGAGGCTCAGCGGGGTGACGTCCAGCAAAAGCAGATCCTTCACGTCGCCGGTCAGCACGCCGGCCTGGATGGCGGCGCCCATGGCCACACACTCGTCGGGGTTGATACCCTTGAAGCCCTCCTTGCCGGTGATCTTCTTGACGGCTTCCTGCACCGCGGGGATTCTGGAAGAGCCGCCCACCAGCAGGACCTTGCTCAGATCGCTGGACTGCAGGCCGGCGTCCGACATGGCCTGGCGTACGGGACCCATGGTGGCCTCCACCAGATGGGCGGTCAGCTCATTGAACTTGGCCCGGGTCAGGGTAACGTTCATGTGCTTGGTGCCGTTGGCGTCGGCAGTAATATAGGGCAGGTTAATCTCGGTGGACATGACGCCGGAGAGCTCGATCTTTGCCTTCTCGGCGGCTTCCTTCAGGCGCTGCATGGCAACCTTGTCGCGGCTGAGGTCGATGCCGTCAGTCTTCTTGAACTCGGCCACAAGATAGTCAATGATGGCCTTGTCGAAATCGTCGCCGCCCAGATGGGTGTTGCCGGCAGTGGATAGAACCTCCACAACGCCGTCACCAATGTCGAGGATGGAGACGTCGAAGGTGCCGCCGCCCAAATCGTAAACCATAATCTTCTGCTCGGCTTCCTTATCCACGCCGTAGGCCAGGGCCGCAGCAGTGGGTTCATTGATGATTCGCTTGACCTCCAGGCCGGCGATCTTGCCCGCGTCCTTGGTCGCCTGACGCTGGGCGTCGTTGAAGTAGGCGGGAACGGTGATGACGGCCTCGGAAACCGTGCCGCCCAGATAAGCCTCGGCGTCCGCCTTCAGCTTCTGAAGGATCATGGCGCTGATTTCCTGGGGCGTGTAGTTCTTGCTGTCGATCGTCACCTTGTAGCTTTCGCCCATGTGACGCTTGATGGAAGAGATGGTGCGGTCCGCATTGGTGACAGCCTGACGCTTTGCGATCTGGCCGACCATACGCTCGCCGGTCTTGGAAAATGCAACCACAGAGGGGGTCGTACGGCTGCCTTCCGCGTTGGCGATGACGACGGACTCGCCGCCCTCCATGACCGCCACGCAGGAATTGGTGGTGCCAAGGTCGATGCCGATAATCTTACTCATTTTGTATTCCTCCTATATTTCAGTGTATGGTTTAACAGTGTTGCAGCGGCGCAAGCTTTGCGCCTTGTTAATTGGCTACCTGCACAACGGCGTGGCGGATGACCTTCTCGCCGATGCGGAAGCCCTTCTGGAAGACCTGGGCGATGACATTTTCCCCCAGCTCCTCATTTTCGACGTGCATCACGGCATTGTGGGCGTTTGGGTCAAAGGCGTCGCCCGCCGTTCCGAACTCCTCCACACCGAGGCCGGTCATGATCTTCCTGAACTCGGTCATGATGAGCTCCACGCCTTTCTTGTAGGCCTCGTCGGCAGTCTCGTTGGCAAGAGCCCGCTCCAGGTTGTCATAGACAGGCAGGAACTTCGCCACGGTCTCAGCCTTCACGTCGGTGTAGAGGGCCTCCTTCTCCTTTCGGCTGCGCTTGCGGAAGTTGTCGTACTCCGCCGCGAGGCGCAGATATTGGTCATGCTCCGCCGCCTGGGCCTTTCGGGCCGCTTCCAGCTCCGTTTCCCCGGTCGACTCCTGCGTGGGAGTCTCATCCGCGGAAGCCTCCTCGGGCCGGACCTTCTCCTCGGCGGGCTCGGTCTCGGGCGTCACGTTTTCGCTTTCAGCCTCGGGGGCCTTCTTCTCTTTATCTTTTTTGGACATGGTATTTCATTCCTTTTCGCATTTATCATCCTGTTGTTTTCAAAAACAACACATTTCCCGGTTTTATTCTTTGTCCTTCGTTCCCTCTCCCAAAGCCGGCGGCATATTGGGATTGGTTTTTTGGAACATTCTGCCCAGATTCTCGGCGAAGTAGCCCAGCTTGGCAGTGATTTTCGCGTAATCCATTCGCGTCGGACCGACTACGCCGATGGTGCCCTGCATGCCCTCGCCAATGTCGAAGCGCATCATCACAACGGAAGTATCCTTCAGCTCCTTGGCCACGTTTTCCGGCCCAACCAGGAAATGCACGGGACCGTCCTTGGGGAGAACGGCAGGCAGATTCGAGATCATTTCCTCGTCCAGCGTCTCAAAAACCTCCTGTGCCTTGCCCGCGGCGTCCTTGTATTCCGGCTGGCCCAAAAGCCGCATCTGACCGGTGAGGTGAACGTCGCCGTGCTGCCGCCGCAGACATTCCAAAGTAAAGTCTATGACCAACGGCACCAGCGGGCTGGCCGCTCCGGCGGAGCGCGTAATCTTATCCAGCAGGTCGCAGGTGATCTCCTCAGCGGTCAGGTCCGTCAGGCTGGCGTTCAGCACCGCGGAAAGGAGCTTCAGCTCCGCCTCTGTGACCGACACGGGCAGCTTCACCAGCTTGTTTTTCACCACGTCGCCGGAGAGCATTAAAACCAAAATGATGCTGCCGGGTCCGGCCATGATCAGGTCGAAGTGCCTGGCCACAGCCTCGCTCTGACGGGTGGCCACAGTGTAGGCCGGGAGGTTGGTCATTTGGGAGACCAGCTTTCCCACCTGAGACATCATTTTGTCAAATTCCTGACTTTTGAGCTCCAGAGCTTCGTTCAGGGACCTGGTCTCGTCCAGGCTCAGGCGGTAGTCCTGCATCAGCTCGTCGATATAGAGCCGATAGCCCGCCGGAGAGGGAATCCGCCCGGCGGAGGTGTGTGGCTGCTCCAAAAGGCCCAGCTGCGTCAGCTCCGCCATCTCATTGCGGATGGTGGCGGAGGAGTAGTCCACGTCGGGCAGGGCCGCGATGGCTTTGGAGCCCACAGGCTCAGCCGTAGAGACGTAGATATCCACAATGGCACGTAATATTTGCTTTTGCCGATCTGTGAGTTCCACGAGGACACCACCTTCTCTTTAGCACTCAACCTTTCTGAGTGCCAATATACACCCAG
>CALYTU010000022.1 GCA_945487445.1 uncultured Clostridia bacterium
ACCTCCCGAAAGTGTGCGGATTTCTCCGTCCTTGAGATATTATCCCTTTCGGGTCTGTGACAACAAACGAGGTTGGGTATTTTTCCGACGTGCATTGCATCAGGTTCGGCTTTAGAAAAAACCTCGTTTTGCCGGAGCCGGAGCCGCCGATGACCAGCACGTTTTTGTTCCTGGCATACTTGGGCTTCTTCGGACGGTTATTCATGGTGAGGCTTTCTGTTGCGGACAGGATCACGTTGTTTCGCGGGTCAGAATCCATGTATGGCTTTATGTCTGCCCTGGTTCCCCAGCGGGCTGAACCGTGTTCCTGCCCGGTGCGGAACTTCTTCGCGTTCTTTGATTTGATGTAATACACCAGCCAAAGACCAGCCCCGGCAGCAATGCCTACCGTAAGGTCAGTTGGGTGAAAACTCGGGCCGAAGCGTTGAAGGGCAAGATCAAAGCCCTCGGTGATGTGGAGCAGCCACGGCTCGGGTGCAAGACGAACAGCTTGAGACAGCTTCGTGACGCCCAAGCCAAAGAGCGGATATGGAGCCGCCATCAGCAGCTTTCTTGCGAGGTCGTTCATGACAGCACCGGCTCCTTATGCCGCTCCGCCGTTCTCGCGGGGTTGGTGATTCCCGCCCGGATGTCCTTCAGCTTCTGGAGCACAGAGGGACGTTTTTCCCTTGCCGCCTTCTTCACCTGCTTTTTGGTGTATTCCTCCACACATGCAGTCATGGCGTCAGTATCAGGGGCCTTGAAGAAGATCATAAACTTTTTCTCGCCCTTGACTTTGAACGGGGCAAAGTCGATCCCGTACTTCTTCGCAATCCGGCTGAACTCCCGAAAGCTCTGATCGTGAAGCTCGATAGAGGTCATCCCCTTGTCCTTGGCGGCGAGCTCCTTCACAGTCATTTTCCCGTGCTTCTGGACTTTTTTGTTGTTGTGACGGCTTTTGATTTTTTTGATAGTTTTGCTGGGCCGGGTGGCAATTTTCATAGCCTTTGCCACCAGCTTCGGCGTCAGCTTGGCCGCGCCTTTCAGCACGATCACGAACTGGCGGCCAATTTCCTGTTCAACTTCTTGCATGGTCAGTCCTCCTTCGTAATTCGATCACATACGACAACATAGCGATACTTGCCGCCGCTGCCGTATGGATGGCAGGTGATGAGCGTCAAAAGGTCCCGCCCTTCATGGATCAGCAGTTCTTCCGGCTGCCAGGGTTGGATGACCTTTATCTCTGTAACCTTGTATTCCAACACGTTCCAGGGGTTGGTAAGAATAACCGTGTCGCCAATTTCCAGAAGCTCAATATGTCTGAAATGGAGGGCTCCCTGCCAGCCCCGGTGTCCGGCCAGAACGCAGTTGGTGTTGACGCCGCCGATGGGCATAGAGCTGATAGAGAGCTGGGCCGCGCCGCGGGCCAGGTGATCCGCAGTCGCGCCAAGGTAGACCGGCTCCTCGTAGTCCATCGCCGGGATCGTCAGAACGCCGACCGTTTCGCTGTCCAAGCCATACTCAGCCAGATCAAATACCGAGGACGTATACGCCCACGGATCGGACAGACCCGCCTGTCTGTTGGCATAGATTTCGGCGTTATATTGCTTCATCGCTGCCAACAGCTCCGGGTATGGGGTTTCCTCCGGCATGGTTTCCTTCTTGCGAATAATGACCGGTGTGGTATCGCTGATTTCCTGCCTTGGGACTCTCTCGTAGTTGTTCTCGCGGAGGAAGATGTCTACCGCTTCCTCTGCGTCTGCCTCCTGCTCTATTCTGTTGATCGTCGGTTTTGCCAGGATTGCAGCGCCGATTGCAAACAGGAGAATCGACGCGAAAATCATAGCGATTCTGACGCCAAGGTTACGTTTCTTCATGGTCCTCCTCCTCGGTTTCCTTTTCCTTCGCGCAGGGTGCTCTCCGACGCCGGCGCACAACGAAAACAGCGATGAAGGAAAGAATGGCAGCGCCTGCAATCGCGCCTCCGATGATCAGCCCGGTAACATACTGTTCCATCCATGTGGACTTGACCGGCTCCGTCTGAACTGTTCCGGGCTTCTGAGGAAGCTCTTCGGTGGCTTGATATGAAACGCGGGTGCCACGGACTAAAAGCCTATGGGAGTTGACGCCAAACGGGGTACAGGTCACAAGAGTGCATAGGTCTTCTCCCTGGACAAGCTCCAACAGCTCCGTTTCGTGGGGAAGTACAGTGTTGATCTCCGTGACCTCATAAGCCAGTGTTTCTCCCAGCACCTTGATGTAAAACACTTCTCCGACCTGGAGCTGATTTAAGTCTGAAAAGAGCTTTTTCCCGGCAACGCCGGAATGCCCGGTCAGCACGGAGTGCGTTCCTTCACCGCCGATCGGAAGGCTTGAACCGATTAAATGTCCGACCCCTTCTTCCAACACCGTTTCGCTGGTTCCGTGATAGATGGGGAGGTTGACCTGGATCTTCGGAATCTCTACGAAGCCCATGATGCCGGAGCCGGAAGGGTTCAGCAGCTCGTGGTAATCGACTGTTGCCGCCGCTATGCCTTCCCGGTTGAATTGGATCGGGGCCAAGGCAGCGTTATAGGTTTCGGCAGCGGCCCGCAATTTCCGCAGGGCTGTATCGTCGATCTCCCGAACCTCAGCTTCGTAGTCCGTCCGGACCTCGCTCTGATATTTGTCGCTCAAATAGTTGGAAATGGCCGGATATGCGGCAAATAGAACAGCAGCAAGGATGAATAGAACGGCGAGGGAAATCAGAAGAATTCGTTTCATATTTCCTCCGATGGGGGCGGCCCGAAAGAGCCGCCCCCGCTGTTGTTTTCTTACTTCTTGTCTTCGACCTTGCGCTTCCGCAGAGCCAGATACAGAACCAGGCAGGCGGCGGCGATAAAGGCCGCGCCATAGATGCCGTACTGCCAGAGACCGTTGTCGCCGGTCTTGGGCAGCTCAGGGCCGCGGGTATTCACGACCTTCAGCGGAACAATCGCGTTGACGCTGCCCTCGTCGGGCTTCATGGGGACGGCCTTACCGTCCACGGTCGCAGAGGCGGTCAGGAGAGCCGCGCTGCAGACCTCGCAGATCACGTCGCTTTCCCGGACGGAGATAACGATGGTGACGGAATCCCGCAGCAGCGTATAGCCTTTGGCGGTGTGGGTCTCGGTCGCGGTATAGGTGTCGTCCTCCATGCCCTTGATCGTCAGAATGCCGGTCTCGCTGTTGGGAATGAAGTTCGTCGCGTCGGCCTCGGTGGAGACGTGATCGGTCACAAAGTACAGCCCATCCTCGGACTGCTCCGCTTTCAGCCAGTACCCGTCCGTCTCGTTGTAGACGGTGAAGGTGACCTCGGAATAGTCGCCGGCGTTGTCGCTGAAGCTCTTGGTGAGCTCAAGTCCGTAGGTATAAAGGTGGCAGCAGTCCTTGAGGGTGTCATAGTAGGCGGTATTGGTCCTGCGCCATTCCAGAACGACCTCGTTGGGGTTGCCGCCGTCGCCGTAGACAACGGTAGCGTCGGAGTTGACGGTGGCGGAATAGGTGATGCGGACGTAGCACTCGGAGTAGCCGGAGTAGACGGAATCGCTGCCGTAGACGGTGCTGGCGCTGTTGATCTCGGACAGGCCGGATGCGGTCATAGCGATGGTCATCACCTCGGCGTCATCCTCGCCCGCAGCGTAGGACACGTTAAACTTGGCGGTTTCATCGTCCTCGGTCCATTCGGCGATCTTGTCGGTGCAGTCGGCGTCCTTGAACCATTCCAGCTTCACGTCGTTCTTGTTGTAGGTGACGCCCTTGCACAGGGTATCGACGAAGGTGTAGGTGGTGAGATAGGAAGCCTTGGAGGTGATGATGGGAAGCCGGGAGATGATCTGATAGTCGATCACGTCGCCGTCAGAGGCGGTGCCGGTATGGGCGTAGCCGTCGTGAATGTCATTGGAGCCGTCGTTCTTGCCGGTGTCAGGCTGGGACTCGCGCAGAGTCTTTTCCAGCGTCGGGCTGCCCGTAGCGTTCTTGGGGTACAGAACCAGATCGTAGTTCCACTCGGAGCCGTCGATGGTGGTCATGGGCAGGGAGGCGAAGAAGGGAGCGGTGGTGTTGACCACATACTCGGGAACGCGGGTCTCGACCACAAGGTAAAGGCCCAGGTCCAGGTTGCTGACTTCGCTGTGACCGTAGGCGTCGGTCTCGGGCATCGCCGTGCCGCCGTTGTTCTTCACGATGGCTTCCAGGGCGTCCTTGATCTCGGTAGCGTTTTCGGCCAGCTTTTCCTGAAGGGCAACGATCAGGGTGTCGGATTCGTAGTAGTACCAGGTGGTGCCGTCTACAACCTTGGTAGCGGGAGCGAAGCAGTCAGCCGCCGTCAGGCCGAGAGCCGCGAGCCAGGCCATATCCTGCTCGGTGCCGCGGACGCCGTAGAGAACCGTGTTGATGAGCTCACCGTTCACGAGGCCGGAGAAGGTGGAGATGTCCGCCACCCGCAGGTAGCTGAACTCCACGCCCTGCACAGCGTAGGGATTGAGGGCCTGTTCCACGTTGCTGTCGGAAAGGCCGGTGGACACGTAGGAATCGGTGTTCCACACGCCGTCCTCGGCGGCGCTGGTCATGTCGTACTTGTACAGGCTGATGGAGCCCTTCTTGGAGAAGTCGATGGTAGCCTCGGGCGTGGAGGCAGCGGAGGCGCTGATGGCCAGGGAGAAGAGAATGGTAATGGTCATAAGGACCGCAAGAATTCGCTTGAATTTCATAGTTCTTGTTCCTTTCATTTTATCGTGTTTGAGTTTGTTTCGGCGCCTTGTGCGCCGGTGCTGCTGGCGCAGCGTAATCTTTTTCGGCGGACTGCTCTTTCACTTTCGCTTTATAGGCAGCCATGACGCTTTCGTTGATCGCAACTCTGGCCATCGCGGATACGGGATGGAAAACGTCGGTATATTCGGGTGCGCTGTCTTCTCCACGCTTGAAGGACCGCTGCGGCATCTGCACAAACAGTCCCTTTTCGGAGTCCATGACCCGAATGCCATGAACAGCAAACGCGCCGCCCAGGGTAACGGAAGCAATCGCCTTGATATGGGTGTTTTCCTGGTTTACGAGCCGGTCGATCCGGGCCTCAAGTTTCATGGATAACTCCATTTATGTCGCCTTCCTTTTTTATTTGGTTTTCAGGGCAACAAAAAAGGAGCATCTCTGCTCCGGTAGATGGGGTGATATTGGGTCTTCATCAGAGGCTCGGAGCCTCCTTTCTCGGGGATGAAGCCTTAGGCGCGTCAGGTTTCGCGCTGCCTGCCTCCTTCAGACGATCTTTGACGGACGGTTTTGCTTTTTCTGGCTGTTCATTGCCTTTCCATGTTGCCATAGCTTTTTCCAGCCCTGCTTTTGCCCATTCGGGGAGAGCGTCCGGACGGATCACGCCGAGAACGTCGCTGCGGTAAAACGATGTTTGCCTGCCATTGTAAAGGTAGGAGCAGAAGCACGTGCGACCTCTTGCCATAGGCTGGGCTCCGTTTCCTCCGGTGCAGAGCAGGAGTTGACGGGAGGCATGACGAAATTCGGGTCGCAGCACATCGCCGCGGATGACGATTACTTTTCCTTCCAGATCGCCTTGTTCAGACAGGGGCTCGCAGCGATCTTTCTTGATTTCACCGTCGTCGCCGATCTGAGACTTGATGTGCTCGTTTTCCTTCATGATTTCATCGGCAGCCTGGGTAACTCTCTCGCCGAAAAGCTTTGCGATCTCGGCAAAATCGTCACTAACCATGCCATCTTGATACACGTTCCAGATTGCGGCTTGTTCAACATAGCAGCACAAGAATCGCTCGCCTTTTTCTGCTTTGGGGTTTTCGCCCAGGACGATTTCCTTATGGCCGACCCGAATGGTGTTGAGGACGTTATAGTCCCCGACATTTTTGATGGATTCATCCATTAGGGTATTCCTCCCGCTTCTTGGGCAGGAACAGCAGCAGGAGCAGTGCAGCCAGCAGGGACAGACCGAAACCGATTCCGGCAGCCGTAAAGCCGAAGCCGCCGGTCATGGGCAGTTGGAAGGTGGGATGGTTGACAGCAGCGTACTCTCTCTCCGTCTGATCGGAAGTCAGGTAACCATCGAAGACAGGAGCGGCCAGCAGCTCGTAGCCGACCCAGGTCTTTACCTCAGTCACACGATACCGGATATTGAAGAGCTGGTTATTGACGGCCAAGCCCGTAAACTCAGCCCATCCGTCCGCGCCGGTCTGGATCACACCATCAACAGCGTTATCGTTGGTGCAGCATCCGACCGCAACAGGATCGTCAGGATCACGATGCCCGATGGGGAGCCAGCTTGCGCCGTCATCCAGGGAATACTCCAGCAGATAAGCGACGCCCGCCATCGGCTGGCCCTTCTCGTTGAGCTTGCGGACCCGAATGGAGCCCTCGGTAATGTCATTTTCGCGCTCGATAGTAATGACGGGATTCGTCTCGGTGATGGAGAAGGGATAACGGTTCTCATCCAGGACAAAACCCTCGGGGGCCTCAAACTCCTGATACTCATATTCGCCAATGGCAAGATCGTCAAACGTCAGGGAGCCGTCCTGATCAGTATAGCCCTCCGCGATCTGCACACCTTCAGCGTCAAAGAGCCGGAACCCAGCGCCTTCCAACGGGGTGCGAGAGCTGCGATCCACCTTCACAATAGTCAGGCTCCCGCTTGTGCTCGTAGTAATGGGAGCATTCGTGATCTCTATGGTCAGTGTGCCGCCGCCGTTCAAGCCCGTGATGTTAATATTGCCGATGGTACAATCTCCGTTGGCATCCCAGCTCAGATCGCTGTCTTGGAAGATCAGGTCAACGGAGGGAGTGACGCCTCCGGACGTTGTGATCCGGACGCTCTGCGTCCGGAAGTCCTGCGTTTCCAGTAAGGACAGGACTTCGCGGAAAGCATATTTGCCATCCACCAGCCCGGTGAAGGTATAGACCTTTTCGCCGTCCGGATCGTTAAAGCTGCTGTCGGTAATATAGACGTTTCCGTCTTCGTCGGATTTCCCGCAATAGGTCGCGGAAGAGACCCCTGCTGCGCTGTCCTTATAACGGTAGAGCCTGAACGCATAGCCTTCCTTGCTTCCGTCAACACCGTCCGGCAGGCTCTTGAGCATGGTCATCGTGCCGTTAGGTGTATTAACGGCGGTCAGCTTTGACTTGTCGGCGTCATTTTCGATCTTATAGATGCCTCTCGGATTCGATGAGCTCAGGGGATTTGCGCCGCCGTCACTCCAATAGGAGTATGCGCTGCGGTCCGTCTCATTCTGCTTCACGAACAAGAAAACCTTGCCGTCGTTGCCGTTCGGCAAAACGTAGCCGCTGGCAGTCTTTACCTCCGTTACCACGATACAGCCGAGAGTAAATTGGTCATTTCCATCCGGCTTAAACATAGGATCAGAGTTATATCCAGGGGCGAAATAGCTTTCCATAAAGCGGACAATTCCCGCCGAATTCGATGCGAAATACCATGTGCGGAGAAGCTTGTCAGGGTTTGCCCACGTCCAGGCATAGAACTCGACCTTGAATACAGCGCCTGCAATACGCTCGCTCGACAAACCGGTTTTGTTTATTACTAAACTGTTCGGGTCAAAAACAGGTTTATCCGATACGTTGAACACGTTGCTGCTCGCGGAGACCGTCAGTTCTACGGGCGTTGTGTTGAGCAGGTAACCGGAGGGTGCGGTTTTCTCAACGGCATAGAGCTTTGTTCCGATGGCGTACTTATGCGTTCCGGTTGCCTCGCCGTTTGCGTTGGTGGTCAGCGTTTCGACCACGGTGCCGGTCGCAGACCCCTGATGGATCTCGTAGACAGCGCCTTGCAGAGAATAGAGAGGGTTGTCCTGGATAGCAGCCAAAACGCTGGCGGAGCCCTGGGTGGTTTTCTTCAGGGAAACCGTCTTGCTCTGTTCAAACGTAATGGAGTTGGATGCCCAAATGTAGATCTGGTTGCCCGAAGACTTGCTTTTTTTGATTTGCAGATAGTTCATGGATGCGTAGGATGCGGTGCCGCTTCCTACGCAGTATCCGGTCATGTTCGTCGGCGTATAGCTGAGCTTGGACTTAAGCCGGTTGACCGTGTTATCGCCGGTCATGCTGCCAGTCAAGCCCTTCTCCTTGGTATAGACTTCGCAACGGACAAGGATCTCGACCATTTTCTTGTTTACGGCGGTGTCTGACGTAGCGATAGGCAGTCCGTGGAACAAACCGTCTGAGCCAAGGCCGATATAGCCGAATACGGTGTTCATAATCAGCGTATAGGCGGCAGCGGCGATATTCGCGTCGCTGGAGCTGTACTTCATGCCGCCCATGCCGTTGCCCACAGCGTAGATCAGGTTGATGACGGTGAACTCAGCCTGCGTATAGGTCGGAATCTGCTTGGATTTCAGGATTTCCTTCTTATACGTCGGGACGCCGGTGCTGGCGGTGTAGTTGGTCCAGGCACTCGCGGAATAATCGTAGCCATCCTCCTGGCTCGGACGGATCGGGAGCCCAAGGTACGTCCATGCGCCGGCAACAGAATCCGTTCTGTAGCGGAACGGGCCCTGGTTGCTGAACATTGCGCCGGGGCAGACGTAATGAACGCCATCATAGGAAAGCTCCTTGCTGCCGCTATAGCTTGCTGCGGGGAACCATGCCGTATCTCCGGCTCCATAGTTTGTGGCTGTGTATGCGCCGCCTGCTTTGACATAGTTGCCGTTCATGTCGCTGCTGTGTGCGCCGAAGATGTCCCGGTAGACAATGGACGTGGACGGGACGGCCATTGTGCCGACGCCCAGCCCCTCCTGGTCAGACGAACTCGGGTAGTACGGCACATACTCGCCGTCCACGAGCTCGACAAGACCGGACTGCACTGCGGTCAGGTCTTCCTTCCCGGTGCCGGGGCTGATCGGCTCAGGGGTTTCGTTTTCTCTTGTTTCCGCAGCGGGCTCCGGATTCGTTTCTGTTTCCGCGGCGGGTTCCTGGGGGACTTCCGTTTCCGGCTCCTGCTCGGGCTCTGCCGGTGCTTCGGAGGGCGGTTCATCCGAGGGCTCGGTCTGCGGCTCTGTGGCCGACGATTCCGTCTCCTCGATGGGTTCTGGCTCCGGCTCCGGCGCGGTGGTCTCGGTGGCCGCTGCGGTTTCTGCGGATACAGTCCCCACCATGCCGGTCATCGGCAACATGCTGACCAGCAGGGCAAGGAGCATCACCGCAGAAACCGCTCTTGTAATGCGTTTGTTTCTCATAGAGTTTCCTCCTGTTATTTTATTTTGCTCCGCACCAACGGGGACGCGGACGCAATACGAATTAAGACCGCCCGTCGGCGGCAGTCAATGGTATGCCAATGGCATGAAAGTCGCGGCCTGCTCCTGGGGTGCCTCACAACGGCGTTCACGAATTATTTTCCTTTCCATAAGCAGCCATTATTTCTTTCAACAGATTGGAGCGCGAATACTCGCAGAAAAGGACCACCGGCTCCTTCGTTCCCGCCACCGGCGATCCTGGGGAAATGCGTAAGGGGGCAGGGTGTCTCACAGTCCCTGCGGCACGAAGGATTTGAGGGGACACCAGCAAATGAAAACCACACAAAAGCGTCAGCCTTTCGTGGTAGCGTGGTAGCATAGTTGGGACAAGAAAAGCACGGCCCGAAGGTCGTGCTTCCTTGTGCGTATTTTGTTTTGGATTATTTCTTAGCGCCGCAGCGGGAACAAACATCATAGGCGGCCTTATCGACGATCCACTCTGACGGACCGTTGCGATAACCGGCATGGGCGTCCAGATAATCTAAGTCGTATGGATAGGCAGAGGCGTGAGCATCCCAATCCGCTGTTGAATAGAACACTTCTCCGCAGTAGCAGATCAGAGAACCCTGCCAATGCCCTTCTTCATCGTGGTGGACCCAGGCATGACCAAGGGCGTCGAGGGTTTCCAGCTTCCCGCAGACGGAGCAGGTCTTGCTGCCATCCTTGGTGCAGGTGGGAGAAGTCTCAGTCCATGTGTGATTTCCCGTAGCTGTAACAGATCTGGTCTCTTTCGCGCCGCAGGAACAGGTCCGGGTCTCTTCGCCGGCAGCACCGCAGGTGGGGTCCGTCGTTTGCGTCCAACCGCTCCAGCTATGGGTGTGCGAAGGTTCAGTTGGTTTCGGTTCCGTGGGTTTCGGCTCGGTCGGCGCGGGCTCCGTAGGCTTTGGCTCAGTCGGCTTCGGTTCCGTGCGCTTGGGTTCGGTCGGTTTCGGTTCCGTGGGCTGCGGCTCGGTCGGCCTTGGCTCAGCGGGAGCTTCCGTCGTCGGCTCCGTCAGAGTTTCGGTGGGGGCCTCCGTGGACGGGATGCTTTCCGCCTCAGTTTCAATCGGCTCCGTCTCTGCTGCTTCCGTGCTCACCGGCGCGGCGGTCGTGATCAAAACGCTTTCCGTTGTCAGCGGCTCCGTGATCGTCGGAGGGCTGTCAGGCGGGGTTGTATTCTGACAGCCGGGCAGGATCATCGCCAGCAGGAGCGCGAGAAGGATCAGGGCGGGGATCAGACAGTTACACTTCATTGTAGTTACCTCCATCAATGTTCTCAAAGGGATGGGCGCTGGTGATCTGCTTGAGGAATTCCGCGACGGTCAGCGGGATCGAAACAATAACCGCTCCGGCATAGGGCAGCGCCTTGAAGACAAGTCCAACGCCGAAGCCGAGGGCCGCTGTCCTATAGTCTCCCAGGATCGCAGCGGCGACAGCGCCGAGGACGAAAAGGAAGAAAATAACAGACGAGGCGACAGTGCCAAGAGCCAGAAGCGTTTTGAGAACGAATGCGATGATGTGCAGCACAGCGCGGACGGGAAGAAAAATCAGCTTGAAAATGATACGTATGACGGTGAGAATCAAATGCAGCATTGTTCTCGCCTCCTTTCTAGCTTCATTGTAGCATCCTTGACGGAAATTCGCAAGGATGTTGGCAAAGACGGACGGTTTTTTGTAAAAATATTGATCATTTCGGAGCCCTCCTTTTCTCGGACAGGCCTATCGTACCACCTTTGCCGTCCCATAAAGCGGTCAGAAAGGAAAATATCAGCCAAAGGAGGCCGAAAGGCTTGTTGTGTTGCAGCTTGTCGCGGCGGCGTTGAAGAGCGACGCCAGGAGATAGGCCTTGACGTTGGTGACGCGACCCTCGTTTTCTTTGAGCCCTTGCAGGACCTGCTCGATGTGGTCGATGGTGATGCTGCGGAAGCGCTCCTGGACGTAGGCCGTGCCGAACTCGTCCCGCCCGACCCGGATCGTCGGGCTCCGGTTCATGGCGACCTCGACCATCAGCTCCAGCATTTCGTCCGCCTGCCGCAGCTCCCAGCCGTTCAGCCGGAAGGGAAGGAAATCATAGTCGATTTGTTTTTTGATGCTCTCTCTCACAGCCTGTCCGTCCGTCAGTCCGTCATTGTCTCCCGCGCGCGCAGGCGCGAGGTTTTCCGTAGAGGGTAAGATAGAAGGATTGACTGACTGAGTATGACTGAAATCAGTATTACTAATATTAGTCTTATTTGGGTCGGTTTTTCCGACCTCTTGAAGTCCTGTTTTCCGACTTCCAGAAGTCTGATTTTCCGACTTCTGGAAGTCCGCGCTTTCAGACTTCTTGAAGTCGGATTTTCCGACTTCTGAAATTGGAACCTCACGTGTCGTGAATTTTTTGACGTAAATTTTTGTCGGTTTTCCTTGTCCTTGGCGTTTTCGGAAGATCAAGCCGAAGCCCTTGCTTTCATCCAGCTCCGCAATGAGCTTGATTGCCTTTTCTCTCCCGCAGTTCATGTCCTTCGCTATTTCTTCCACGGTGTAGTAGATATACACGCGACCGTCTTCCTCATGCCATGCGTTTCGCATGGACAAGCCCATGCGGTCAAGCATCATGCCATACAAGAGCTTCGCTTCCATGGATAAGCCGTTAAAGCGTGGGCTCGTAATAAGCAGGCGGGGAATCCGAAAGAACGTGAACTGACTGGCCTCGTCGCCGTAGAAAAACTCCGTTAGGATTGCCTTTTCCATATCGGCCTCCTTTCGGCGTTCAGTTGGTCTTATCTCTGCGGATTCTTCCCGCGGCGAGGAGCTGGGCGGTCGGCGGCTTTGTCGTTCGGCGCTTTGTTCTTTTTCAGAATGCCGTGTACGTCATAGGCGCGCGGATCAGCCGCAGGACAGTCCCATCCGAACATAGAACCGGCGCTCATAGCGGCAGCCTGAGCAGGCGTAACGCCAAGCTGCGCGTTCTTTTGTCTGGCAAGGAGCTCACCGGTTGCTTTGCCGGAGGGGGCCAGCGGCGAGGGGGGAGTAAAGAGCTGGTCTTCGAGGCAGCCCTTCTCTCCGCGCTGGATAATGCCGAGGCCACGCGTAGAAGGGAGATATACGTAACACCATTCCGGCAGGAGCTTCTCAACCTCCTTGTCGATGCAAGCAGCAGGGCTTTGAGAGCCGAAGGAGTCATGCTTCAAGCTATCGTATTCAGCCTGTGACAGGTCAAAGCTTTGACCGTTGCTGTCCAACAGGTCAAGGATGGACACAAGCGCGTCCTCCTTTGTAAAGCATTCCTCTCGCTTCCCGGTTTGACACATATAGACCCATTTTGCATCTACAAGAATTCTGATGTCGGCCCTCGTGCTTCTACAGTTGCCGAGCCTTTGGGCAACATCCTCCGGGAGCTTGTCCATCCAGTTGCTTCTCTCGTTCATGGCAGAGCCCTCCTGATCTTCTTCGAGCCGTCCTTGCAATAATAGTCCGGCTTGGCGGCAGGGTGATCCCACCCGTCTCTTGCGCCGGCGCGCATAGCGGCGGCATGGGCTCTTGATACGCCAAAGATGCAGTTCAAGAGCTCCGCGAGCTGCTTTTTGCTGACGCCTTCGGCGGCCAGAGAGGTCGGGCGATAACCGTGCTTGCCCCGTGTAATGACGCCGATCACGTTTGCCTTGCTGTCGAAAACAAAGCATTCATCAGGCTGTTTCTTCGTCTTATTAGAGCTCATAAAACGGGACGCCTCCTTCCTGTGCGGTATTACACAAGGATTTCAGGAACATTACGATTTCGTCAAAATCAATGGCGAAATCAGAGATAAACATGCTGCACCCTTTGACAGCGCGATACTCAGAAACGGTCGCATCAGAAATGACCTTGAAGCAGGATGTGACCATCAGGCTCATATCCGTGAGCAGCCAGAGCTCCATGCTGCGTTGTAAGGTCGTGGAGCTGGAAGCAGGGCTGGCGGGAGCAGTATCGACATAGAGCCGGATCGCTCTCTCTTCCGTAAGGGGAAGGCCCCGGTAGGCGTCTCCCGCATTCTTCAGCGTGACAGTGTATTCGTACAGCGGGGATGCTCCGTCCATGATGGTGTGGAGCATCATGTTCCAGTTCAGCCCGTCCAACTTAGCCAGCATTTCCGCTTCGCTGTGCTCGTCGTCCGCGCCTTCTGAAAACAGATCCTCGATGAGCTCCTGGAGCTTAAAAGCATAATCAAAATCACACATGTATATCACCTCGTAACCTTTCTTTTCTTCGGCCCGCGCTTTCGCTTCGAACCGTCCTCCGGGCCTTTGATAAGCTCGCCATCGCAGTAGAGCGAGTATCCGGCGGCGATAAGACTTTTCAGTTGATATTCGTCGTAGCCGCAGTTTGGCAGCGAGGAAACCACGCCGCCCGGCTGATCTAAGTCCTTTGTGAGCCTCCAGGTCGCCATCACAAGGTCTCCTTTCGCTTCGGACACCAGGTAGGCGAATTGCCGGTGAAGGAGGCAATGTTGCCCAGGCAGCGGCACCGGCCTTCTGCTGTGCAATACACAGAGTATTTCTTCAGAGGCTTCCTGCCGTGGGTCAAGCCGTCCTTGTCGGCATAGACCAAATCCGGGCAACGTCCATCTGCGTTTTTGTTGTAATAATTTCCGCAAAGATGGGTGTCCATTATCTCGCCCCCCTGTCATGGCTTCGTTGCCGTGCCCAGCCGGCCAGAAGATTCATGATCGTTTTTTCCATCTGCTCGGCGGTGTAGTTCTTGGGGAAATACCCCCTGATCTTGTCGTAGTCGAAGGAAATGCGGAAGTTGTCGGGCTTTTTCTGTTCCCGCATGATCTCAAGCGCGGTATCGTCGTTCAGCTCGCCGGCTTTGCTCAGCTTGCGGAGCCGCTGCGCCTGGGACATGGACGGCGGCGCTTGCTCGCTGTCGATGGCGGTAAAAAGGGTTTTCTGATCCTGCTCCGGGAGGTAAGACAGCTCCACGGCGGTCCGCATCCCGAGCTTGCCCTCGTCCACCATGGAAAGGATGGGGTCGATGAGTTCATTCAGACGAATGAAGCGCTGTATTTGCCGTGCGCTGTCCGGACTTTTTTCTGCAAGTTGCTCGTCTGAACGATTATCCCGTAACTTCGCGCCCAGTGGGCGCAAAGTCGAACTGGCAGGCTCACCCAACTTAATCTCCACTGGAGACAAAGTTAAATCCGTCCGTTTTCCCTGGCGTTTCATAGCATCCAACTTCATCTTGTAGGCCCGAGCCTTCTCGCTGGGCAGGATTTTGTCGCGCTGGAGGTTGGCGTCCACCATTGCGATGATTGCCTCGTCGTCGGTCAGATTACGGACGATACAGGGCATGGTGGACAGTCCGGCCAGGGCGGAGGCCATTTTGCGCCGATGACCGGCGACCATTTCATAGCCGCCGCCTTCCTTGGGCCGAACCACAGCAGGGACAAGAACGCCGACCTGCTTCACGCTTTCGGCCATCTCTTGCATGGCCTCGTCGTTGACGACCAAAAACGGATGATCCGGGAAGTCGCTGATCTCGGATAAGGGAATATCTCTGACACCCTCGCGCTTTGCCTCGTCGCGCTGCTCCTGCGTCGTGAAAAGATCGTCAAGCTCGGACAGCAGCCCGCTTGTGTTGCTTTTCTGCATTTTTCAGGACCTCCTTCACAAGATTTTTGTAAGCTTCTGCGGCCTTGCCCTTGGGGTCGTGCCGGAAGATGCTTTTATCGGCGGTGCTGACTTCGGCCAGCCGCACCGTCAAGGGTATCACTGTGTCCATGACGGGGAGCTGCTTGCCGTAGGTCGATCTCACCAGATCGGCAATGTCCCTCCGGAATACAGTGTTGCTTGTCATGGTCAAAAATACCCCGCCAATGGTCAGGCGAGGGTTGATCTGAGCCTTTACGAGCCTTGCGGTCCGCACAAGCTCCGTCATATCTTCAGCAGCCAGATAGTCGGCTTGTACGGGGATCAGTACGCGATCCGCCGCTGCCAGAGCGTTGATGACCAGCGTTCCCAGGGATGGCCGGCAATCCAGCAGGATGTAATCGTAGTCTTTCTTTACCGTGTCAAGATAGCGCCGCAGCACTGTCTCGCGGCTCATGGTGTTCACCAGGGCGATCTCCACGGAGGAGAGCAGCCGGTTCGCCGGAACGAAGTCGAAGCCCTCCGGGT
>CALYTU010000023.1 GCA_945487445.1 uncultured Clostridia bacterium
AAACCAGCCTGATCCTTGGTGCGCTCGTTGAATTCCTTGATGAACTGGGAAATGTTGACACCGTGCTGGCCCAGAGCGGGACCAACCGGAGGAGAAGCGGTTGCCTTAGCAGCCGGAATCTGCAGCTTGATATAACCAGTAACTTTCTGTGCCATGAAAAGCACCTCCTAATAAAAAGTGGTAATTTGGCGGGGACGGAACCCCTCCCACGTTCTGACCGCCCGGGGGGCGATCGGGTCAATCGGAGATGGTCTCCACCTGATCGAGCTCCAGCTCGATCGGGGTTTCGCGCCCGAACATGGAAACAATGACGCGAACACTGTTTTTGTCGATATCCAGCGCCTCGACCTTTCCGGTGAAGGAGGTCAGAGGGCCGTCCGTGATGCGGACCGTGTCGCCGACGTTGTAGGCAACAACAATCTCATGGCGCTCCACGCCCCACTGGATGGTCTCCTTTTCGCTCAGGGGAGAGGGGTTGGTGCTGCTGGCACCGACGAAGCCCGTGACGCCGCGAACGTTGCGGACGATGTACCAGGTCTCACTGTTCATCACCATTTTGATGAGCACATAGCCGGGAAACAGCTTCCGTTCGTAGGTCTTGGGGCCGTTGTCTGTCAACTCGGTGACGGTCTCCATGGGGATTGCAACCTCGCAGATGACGTCCTGGAGCTGGCGGTTTTCGATGGTCTTCTCGATGGTAGCCTTGACCGTATTCTCATAGCCGGAATAGGTCTGCACGACATACCACTGTGCGCTCTCTGCCATGCCGGATTACCCGATCAGGCCGAGCAGGGCTTTGATGCCCTCATAGGCCAGATAGTCAATCAGACCGATCACGATCGCGAAAATGATGGAAACAACGATTACGACCAGCGTGTTGTTGAGGACCTGAGACCAAGTGGGCCACACGACCTTTTTCAGCTCGCTCTTCATGCCGCGGAACCATTTGTTCAGGCTGCTCCACTTGCGCTTGAACCAGTTTTCCGTTTTGACTTCAGCCATGGTTGTTCTCCCTTCCGCTTACTTCGTCTCAGTGTGAAGCGTGTGTTTCTTGCAGAATCTGCAATACTTCTTCATTTCGAGCCGGTCAGGGTCGTTTTTCTTGTTCTTCATGGAGTTGTAGTTTCTCTGCTTGCATTCGGAACATCTGAGAGTAATCTTTACGCGCATTACGGCACCTCCTTAAAAAATTGCCTCCCTGTATCACCGCGGCTATAAAAGATTTAGCGGGGTGCAAGTCCCCATCCACGGCTGATACTATTATCTAATAAAACCGTTTCATATCTTTGGGGTCAGATTCGTGCCATACGTTGTTGACGTCCTTGCCGGGCGTTAAGCCCGTCTGGGTTCTCCGCCTCGTCTGGTGCAAATCTGCCTCGCAAATCTTTTGAAAGCGTTCGATCAGATAATAGTATGAAAGGGCGCACAAAAAAGAGCCCCTCTCACAGGTATTGAAAGTATAGCACAGAACGAACCCGATGTCAATTATAATTTCCGGTTTTTCATAGAAATTCGTTGACATTCCGCCCGAAAGCGGATAACATGATGAAGGATGGTTTTTTGCGTATCACAGAAGGGCAGGTGTGTTTATGAAGGTTCTTGCCATCGACTACGGCGACGCCCGGACAGGGATTGCCGTCTCCGACCTCACAGGCTCCATTGTGGGTTTTACCACCGTCATCCACAGTTGGAATCAGGGAAAAACAATTCAGGAGATCCTCCGCCTGACGCGGGAGCAGGGGGTGGAGCGGGTCGTCATGGGCTATCCCAGGAATATGGACGGCTCCGAGGGCCCCAGGGCGGAGCTTTACCGGGCCTTTGCGTCGGACCTGGAGCAGGCTCTCGGGATGCCCGTCCGCCTCTGGGACGAGCGGCGGACCACGGTCGAGGCTCACAATATTCTGACACAGACCGGTTATCACGGGAAGAAACGCAAAAACACGGTGGACGCTGTGGCGGCCAGTCTGATTCTGGAAGGCTATTTGAGCTGGCTCCGGCTGCACCCGGACGATCAGCGTTCTTAAAAAACGCTGATTCTGTCACTTCATTCCAGAATTACAGACCCGCGGAGGGCTTTTGTCCTCCGCGGGTCTGTTTTCACATACATCAGTAAATCGTGACAGAAGTGCCGGGCGTAACTGTCTGAAGAATCTTGACCATATCTTCCTCTGATACGGCGACGCAGCCGCCGGTGGGGCTGTCGGGACCGCGCCAGCAGTGCAGGAAAATGGCGTTGCCCGCATAGGGGGCGTTGGCCCGGTTGTAGCCCAGGTCGATGAGATAGGCGTAGGGAACGTCATAGTCGATCAGATGCTCGTCCTCGCTGTGATCCACGTCGGGTTCTTCGCTGCCGAAAATGAGTTGGTTGTATTTCAGGCCGTTGCTGCCCGTGGCGCACCAGTACATATCATCGGTGATCTTGGTATAGGGCAGAAGGCTGCCGGGGTCGTCCTTGATGCCGTAGGCCTCGCCCAGCGTCCAAGTGCCCAGGGGGGTCTTGGTGTCGCCTTCGGACTGCTTGCCGGGCCCGTTTTTGCCTACCACGGCGGGGCAGGAAAAGATTTTCTCATACTTCCCGTCCTTGGCCTGATAGATGGAAAGGGTGGCGTGGAAATCGCCGTCGATTGCGCATTGAACGCCGATTCGGTATTCGCCGTTGCGCTCGGTGGAGATGGGCTGTCCGAAGATGGTCTTCTCCACCTCCTCCTGGGAGATGACGTTCTTGTAACGCTTGTAGTTGGCCATGTCCAACCGGCTCCAGACCAGCAAACCGGCGAGAACCAGGGATAAGACGGTCAGCAGTGCAATCAGTGTTTCGGCTTTTTTGTTCGTTGTACTCTCCTTTTTTATTTTAATTTGTGCTGACCGGGCCTCCAGCAGGCCCAGATTCAGCCAGAAAAAGGGCATGACGATGACGGAAGAGAAGCAGAAGAGCATGGCGCAGAGAAAAGAGAGCAGACCGCCTCCCAGAAGCGCCGCAGCTCCGTCCTTGCGGTTTCGGACCCAGTGGACCAGCGCGGAGCCGACCACCGTCAGCCAGCTTAAAAGGGCGGGGAGCCCCTGGCAATAGAGAATGTGCAAGGGGTAACAGTGTGCGTCTGTGATGGTGGCGCGGGCCGCCACATTGCCGGCCTCGTCCAGGCGGACAAACGGGGCGAGGCCGGAGTATCGGGCCATGTCCGGCCCGACGCCAAACCAGAGCCTATCCGGGACGCGCTCCAGCATTTGCCTCCAGATATAGAAGCGGCCGGTGCCGAAGCTGTCGTCGAAACGGCCGTGGAGGAGCTCGTGGAGCTCGTGGAGTACGCTGCCGGGAAGGTCAAAGCGCCAGAGCAAGGCCGGCATCGCCAGAGCCAATCCGCCGAACAGCAGAAGCAGCCACTTCCGCATCCGGTCCGGACAGAGGATCAGAAGACAAAGGACCGCGCCCATCGCAAGCCCCACAAGCCCGCAGAGCACCCGCAGCCAGATCAGAATGCCGACGCAGGCGGCGGCCAGCGCCAGGCTTGGCCAGCCCTGCCGGGGCTTCTGCCGACAGGCACGGAGGACCAGAATGGGAACCGTCATTGCCAGAAAAGCCGATACAATGTCCACGTTTCCGATGGTCCCGGCGTAGGCGCCCTTGTACCGGACTCCGTAGCCGTCGTAGTAATTCAGGTTTCCGGGATAGAGCTTCAGAGGGTTGCCGCCCAGCATTTGCAAAAAGCAGAGCAGGCAGAAAGCTACCATTGTCCAGAACAGGACCCGGAACAGGCGCTCCGTGGGATTACCCCACCGGGAGACGATCAGAAACAGGAGCACATAGAGGCTGACAGTCAGGGCTGTTTCGTGGGCGTTGGGGTCAAACCAGGGGTTTCCCTTCTCCACAGGCGACAGGGCCGCGGAGATCAGCGTAAAGCCCAGGAAGGCCAGAGCCGCGAGCTGCGCGGGCGTCACGCTGCGAAAGCCCTTTACCCGCAGATCTCGGACCAGATACAGGACCCCGACCCCCAGCAGCAGGCCGCTCAGGCCATAGAAGAGCCAGGTCTTGGCCTGGGAGATCCCGGAATAGCCTGCAAACCCCGGGAACAGCAGATAGACGGCGATGAACAGGCCGACCCAGACCTCGATCCAGTCGGTTGTTTGCCTGCGGCGTTGATGGGGCTTTCCCAAAGCTTCTCACCCCGTTTTGTATCGCATTGTTTCGGAACAGACATAGGGAACTCCAATAAAATGCAGTTGGGAGCCTTTTATGGAGTTCGCGTAGGGTGCAGCGGAGCGCCGAGCTCAAAAGACAGTAATCGGCGTTTCGTTATGATTCCAAGAGGGTCACTCCATGTACGAGAACAGACTCTGGAGCGATTGGGCCTTTTCCTGGATGCGTGCGATCAGGTCCTGGAGCTCCTGTTCGCTGAGCTTCAGAATCTCGATGGGTTTGGCGCTGGGCGGCGCAATGGCGTCGGTCTTGCCGGAGATGGTGAACACCTGATTGCTTTCCATCTCGTAGCCGTCGTCACTCTCGCTCTGCTCCAGGGAGAAGCGGAAGCCGCCATCCACCGGAACCAAATGCAGGGCGGGGCCTTCCTGCAGCTCGCCGTCCTCTTCGTAGGTAATGGCTCCGTCGGAATCCTGGTAGATCAGGGTGTACGGACCGTCTTCATAGCCGTACTCGGCCCCGTCGCTGTCCTCATGCTTGGTGGTGACGGTGAGCCGAAGCTGTCCGTCGGCGTTTTGCAGGGTAATGTCGGCGGTATCGGTGGTGGTGCAGGTGCTGGATCGGTTTATGTTCTTGCAGGTAATATGCTCCCAGGGATTCTGCTCGCCGCACAGACGCAGCTCGGTTTCGACGGGATCGCCGTCATCGTCAACCACCAGCCAGATCCCAACCAGCTTGCCGTCCGCCACATAGAACTCCTGATTTTTCAGCTTTTCGTTGATCTGGCCGAGGGAGGAAATCATCATCTTTGCGTAAAGATCGTTCAAGTTCAGATCCGCCAGATCGTCCATACTCTCGATTTTGGGCATTCCCGTATTTCCCAGATCGGTTTTTTCATACATCCGCTTCAGCGCATCCCGGTCCCATGTCAGGGTGTAGGTGACGCCCTCAGTTCCGAAGTGCGGTGTTCCATCGAGCCTGACCGTACCGAAGGAGTCCCGGAGCTTGCTCCAGTCCTCGCCGTAGGCGGCCTCCAGAGCTTCTTCCAGTCCGTTTTCCGTGTTGACGGTCATCGTATCCAGCTTTTCGGGGAGTTGGAGACCGGAGAGCTTGGCGAGGGCGGAGGCGTTCCACTGCTTTGCCAGATCCTTCACCGGGAGAGACAGGGCCTCGCCCTCCTCCAAAATGGCCGTGGAGCCCACCTGAATCTGCGTCTCGTCAAAATAGAGGGTAAAGGGGAGCTCCGTTTCCCGCATGTTATAGCTGCCTGTGACCTGTCCGCGCTTTGCTTGCTGATCCAGGTCCAGATTCAGCCGAATGCCGGCCTCGCCGCCCTGTGTGTTGCCGTCGTAGGTATAGGAATAGCTGTTCATGCTCTCAAGGCCCATGTGAATTGCCTCGCCGGCCGAAATCCGATCCGTGTTCTCCAAAATGGAATGGAGGTTCGGCAGAGACTCCGTGTAAGCCTTGAGCTCGGAAAGGCTGCGGTCGGCCGCCTGAAGCAGCTTGTTATCGGACTTGCTTCTGTTCGTCAGGAACCAGACGCCGCCGACCACCAGAGCCGCCAGGGTGACACAGCCCAAGCCGATCAGAGCGCCCTTCTTGCCGGAATGCTTTTTGGCAACCACCGGCTGGGCATAGGTCTGCTGGTCGTAGGACGGCTGTGCGTAGGGCTGCTGGGGATAGGACTGTTGGAAGGTCTGTTGAGGCTCCGCCTGCTGGAAGCCTTGCGAAGGCGCAGCCTGGAATTCCGGCTGTGCCGGCTCCTGCGCGGATGCGGCGGCAAGAACAGTGCCGCAGTTGGGGCAGAACTTATCGGTATCACCGACCGACCTGCCGCAGTTGGGACAGAACATCATTGTTTCCTCCTTTTTTTTGGTCAATCTTTATAACGATTTCAATCTGCAAACCACAAAAGGGCGCAGCCCCGGAAAAGGCCCGAGGGAAATACGTATCAAAAAAACGGGTGATCGAAATCCGGAAAAAACCAACTCCCGCTGGTTCACGGCGGGAAGGAAGCGTCATGCTGGTCAAGACGGGAAAAGTCCGCCTCGTCCAGAAATTCCTCGTTGTTGAGCAGATCACGGGCCAGCGGGTAAAACTCCGCCCAGCGGGCGCATTTGCGCAGGCGCTTCCAGAGCCGTTCGTCGGGCAGGAGAAGGGAGAGATAGAGCCACAGCTCCTTGAATTTGGGCAGCACCGCGCCATCCGGATGCATGGAAGCCAGGTAACGGGCGGCCAGCTCCTCATGAAAGCGCACCAGAGCGGCCCTGTCCCGGACGCCTTCTTTGCAGCGGGTGATGAGCGAAGGGTCCGCCAGCATCCCCCGGCCCAGCATGGCCCCGGAAAGCTTCGGAAAGGCAAGCTGTAAGCTTTGGACGTCGGCGGGGGTAAAAAGGTTCCCGTTATAGCGCAGGGGGAACGGTAGTACAGCGGCGGCGCGCAGGAAAGCGTCCACATGAACATCGCCCCGGTATAGCGCCCTCCGGGTCCGCGGGTGGACCGTCAGCTCCCGGATGGGGTAGCGGGCAAAGACGGGCAGAAGCGCTTCCCACTCTCCCGCGTCCTCCAGACCGATCCGGGTCTTGACGGAGATCGGCAGGGGAGCAGCGGCAAAAATCTCCTCCAGAAATCGGTCCAGCGCATCCGGGGCCCGGAGCAGACCCGCTCCCTTTCCCTTGCTGACCACGGTGCCCGAGGGGCAACCCAGGTTCAAATTGACCTCCCGGTAGCCCAGCTCCCCGATGGCCGCCGCGGCCCAAAGGAAATCGGCGGGGTCACGGGTCAGGATCTGCGGAACCAGGCGGTCGCAGCAAAGGGGACCGGGTTCCAGTTCCCGCCGCTGGCGGGGCGTGAACTGCCGGTTGGAGGCTGGGGTCAAAAAGGGCAGCCAGTAGCGGTCTACCCCCGGAAAGCAGGCGGCGTGGACCTCCCGCAGATCCCGGCCTGTAACCCCTTCCAGGGGCGCATAATCCAACGTCACGGTCAGCCTCCCGTAGGCGGGGAGGGCCGCTTCGGGATCGCAGAACCCTCGTCGGTCTCCTGCCTCTGCGAGTGAAGAAAGCTCGCGGCCGCGTCTTCTATTTCCGGCGTCTGCGACTGCGCAAAGGAGAAGGTGACGGTCTGCAACGGCTCCGCGTTTTCTCCAAGCATGGCGTCGTAGAAGGTCAGTGTAACCGTGCCGTCATCGGTACAGTTGGTCGGGAAGGGAAAATCCGTCCAGCTGCGGCGTCCGGCAGCGCTGCGGTCAGTGTTGAGTAGAGCCCGGCCCTGCCGGCCGTCAGGCAGCTCGCACAGGACCAGAACCAGAACAGCACCCTGTTCGTCCCGCAGCTCGACGCTGTACTGGATTACGACCTTGGACAGGTCCGTAATCTGATCCGGCAGAGCCTCGCCCTGTTCCTCCCAAAGGACCTCAAATGAGAAGCCCACACCGTTAAGCCGATCCAGAATACTCTGTGCGTCGGAGTAATTTGCCTCCACCAGCTTCTGGAGGTAGGCATAGGTGGCGTCGTCCGGGGCCTCCAGATGCTGCATGACATACTCCATCATGCAGTCCAGCTGCTGTCGCGCGGCGTCCTTGTAGTCGCCCAGTTCCCCGAAACACCCAATAGCTTCTTCGATTTCGTTGGCCTCCCTGTATGCCTGAGCCTCGCGGTAGGCACATTCCCGTATCCGCTCGTTGCTGTCCTCATAGCCGTCGGTCCGGGCGAAATACGAACTCGCCTCTTCATACAGGTTGATCCGCCGCGCGGGGTCCGTCTCCGCGGCGGCCTCGGCAGCGGCCCGGTTGCCCAGACTGTAATAGCAGTACTGGGCGAGGGTCGCGGTCCTATCGTAGTCCGGGTAACGGGTTTGCAGCTGCTCCACATACTCCAGAGCGGTCTCGACGTCCTGACCGTTGAAGGCCAGCACACCCAGAGAATAGAGACAGTCGGCAATCCGCTCCTCATGGCCGCCGATGGACGTATAGAGCTCCATTGCCTCCTGATACTTTCCCTCTCCCATCAGGCCGGCAGCCTTCCGGGCCAGGGATTCGCTGATCTGATCTAGGCTGTCGCGGTATTCCCCCAGATCCTCAAAGATGGCAACAGCCTCGTCGTAGTTGCCCGCGGCCTGCTCCTTCAGGGCCTCCCGGTAACGAAGATAGGGCGAAAGATAACGATAGGCGAAAAAGACGCCCAGGGCCAGAAAGAGGAGGACGGCCAGCACAATGGCGGTGTTGCGTCCTGCATGGGAGACGGGTTCCTCCTCCGTCTCGGATTCCGGCGCGGGCTGTACAATGATGGTGGGTTGAGCCGGAGGATCGGAATGAATGGGGGCGGGGACAACTGTGACCGAGGGGGCCGGCATGGGATAGGATGCCGGCGGCGCGGGCGTCTGCGCCGGAGCCGGGGCATCGAGCAGGTTGGGGTCCATGTGCTGCTCCAGCCAGAGACGGTTGGCGCCGCAGCGGGCACAACGCAGCCTCCTCAGTGTATTCGGCATCCCGCAGGTGCAGACCCAGAGGCCGGGCTTGGCCCGGAAATAGCAGTCGTTCCGCACGCCGCCGGAGCGGGCGCGGTCATCCAGGGTCTCATAATGGGGGTCCTCGGGCCGGACGGGCTCGGCCCGGAAGGCCAGGTAGCCCCGGACGTCCGGCTCATCCCAGGTGGACCCGTCGGAAAAACGGACGCGCTGGGCATAGACCTCCACGAAAACCGTTCCCTTGGAGATTATTTCCACGGGACGGTCCTCGCCGAAGAGCTCGCCGGGACGGGCGGAAAAGGATTGCATCGGCACCAGCTCCAGCTGCGTCAGCCGCTCCCGGTTCGCGCCCAGGCAGACGACGCGTAAAAAGACCTGCCGGACTGTTTTTTCGGAACAGTTGACCATTCTGGCCTGAAGCAGGCGTTTACCGCTTTCCAGATCCCGTGAGAGCTGGCAGCGGCTCACCCAAACCGGGCTCTCCGGGCAAAAGAGATCCTGCCGTGCCGAGGACAGAATCTGAAATCGTTGGTAGTTTCGCATGGTTTTCTCCTGAAAGGTGATGGTGAGAACTATTTGGCTTATTATACAA
This sequence comes from uncultured Clostridia bacterium, assembly GCA_945487445.1. Lineage (GTDB taxonomy): Bacteria > Bacillota > Clostridia > Oscillospirales > Oscillospiraceae > JAFRPC01. The sequence goes on from CALYTU010000023.1 coordinate 9,195, forward strand.
CAATCTGTCAAGGTTGGCAATGTTTTTTTCCGGTCATACAATACTTGCAGAATTTGTTAAAATATGATATATATGTTGTATCTGTTCAGTATCCTGTCATTTCGAGGCGATTCATCGCCGAGAAATCCGTATTATCTACGCAAAAAGGAACGGATTTCTCACTTCGTTCGAAATGACAGATGGGGCTACTGAATAGATACCTATATGTTTTGGAATCTGCTGCGATGCAGGGAGCGCCGAAGGATGGAAATGTATGAAACGTGAAAATCAGGCCGGATGGAAGGCCACATTGGCGGCAATCTGCTGTCATTCCTGTTGGGGATTGAGCTTTTTGGCGTCCCGGAAAGGGCTGGACTCTGCGAACGTTTTTGTGCTGTTGAGCCACCGCTTTCTGCTGTCCTTTCTGATCCTGCACCTCTTTCCCCGGCAGGTGATCGGGCTGAAGGATGCAAAAAAGGCGGTTTATTCCCTGCTGGCACTGGGCCTGGCCCAGCCGGTGGTTTACTTCCTCGGGGAGCAGTACGGAATCCTCCATTCCACCACCAGCTTCTCCGGGGTGATGATCGCAATGATCCCTGTGGTCTCCACCCTGGCAGCCGGGCCTATTCTAAAGGAGCGGCCCACCTGGGGTCAGCTTTTCTTCAGCCTGCTCTCCGTGGGGGGCGTGATCGGCATCGGTCTGATGAACCGCAGCTCCGGCAACCTGGACGGAATCGGTGTTGCGGCCCTGCTGTTGGCGGTTCTGGCCGCCGCAGTCTACTCCCTGCTGGCCCGGGGAATATCGGACCGGACCGCTCCGTTTGCCCGGACCTACGCCATGCTGGGCGTCGGGGCCCTGGTCTTTACAGCCATCGCACTGATCCAATGCAAGGGCAGTCTGTCCGCCTATTTCGCGCCCTTGGCCGTGCCCTCCTACCTGCTGTCGCTGTTGTTTTTGTCGCTGCTGTGCTCGGTTTTGGGCTTCTTTCTCTCCAGCTACGCCATTACGAAACTGCCCGTAGCCCGGGAGACGGTCTTTTCCAACCTCACCACTGCCGTTTCGGTTTTTGCAGGGGTGGTTTTCCTCGACGAGCCCTTCTCCTGGTTCTCCGCGGTCTGTATCTTGCTGATTCTGGTGGGCATCTGGGGTGTCCAGCGGACAGCGGAAAAAGCGAACCATGAAACAAACCATATGATCAAGGGGGAATCTGATATGAATGAGATCTATGAATTTCTCAAGCAGGCAAACACATACTATCTGGCAACGGTGGAGGGCGATCAGCCCCGTGTCCGGCCCTTCGGCACTGTGGACATTTTTGAGGGCAAGCTCTACATTCAGACCGGAAAGGTCAAGCCTGTCTCCAATCAGCTCCACGCCAATCCCAAGGCGGAGCTCTGCGCCTTTCTGGACGGAAGATGGATTCGTGTGTCCGGCGAGTTGATCCCCGACGAGCGGATCGAGGCCAAGAAGCACATGCTCGACAACTATCCCATGCTTCGTTCCATGTACGACGAGCAAGACGGCAACACGGAGGTCTTCTATTTCCAAAATGGCGTTGCAACCTTCTCCTCCTTTACGGAGGCGCCCAGAACAATCGCGTTCTGAGTTTCCGAAGGAAACCCGGCCCCCGGCAGTTTTGCCGGAGGCCGGGTTATCATATTGGTTACGCTTCCCTGTCGATCAGCAGTTCCGCAATCTGGATGGCGTTGGTGGCTGCGCCCTTGCGAATCTGGTCGCCGCAGCACCAAAGGCAGAGGCCGTCGTCATCGGTCAGATCGGGGCGAATGCGGCCCACGAAGACCAGGTCCTGATCTGAGGTGTCCAGCGGCATAGGGTACTGCCCCTCGGCCAGATCATCTACCAGCTTGCAGCCGGGGGCGAACTGAATCGCCCGCCGGGCCTCATAGACAGAGGGACGGTGTTGGAATTTCAATTTCAGGGAGATGGAATGGCTGCGGACCACAGGGACGCGGACGCAGGTGCAGCTCACCTTCATTTCCGGCAGGTGGAGGATCTTGCGGCCTTCATACTGGAGCTTCATCTCCTCGGAGGTGTAGCCGGACTCCTGCTCCGAGCCGATCTGTGGGATTAGGTTAAAGGCGATCTGATGGGTAAAAACCTTGGTCTGGACGGGCTGACCCTGCATCACTGCGCTCACCTGCTCGCTGAGTTCCACGGGACCTGCCGCGCCCGCGCCGGAGACAGCCTGATAGGTCGAGGCGACCATAGAGACAATGGGCGAGAGCTCCTTCAGGGCGTTTACCGCTGTGACGGAAATGATGGTGGAGCAGTTAGGGTTGGAAATAATCCCCCGATGAGTTTTTGCATCCTCAGGATTGACCTCGGGTACCACCAGCGGTACGTCCTCCCGCAGACGGAAGGCGGAGGAATTGTCGATGAACACGGCGCCGGCCTTGACAATAGCGGGGGCAAACTGTCTGGCCACGTCGCTTTCCGCCGCGCCCAGGACGATATCCAGGCCCTCAAACGCGTCCTCGGCAGCCTGCTCGATCTGGATGGGCTTTCCGTTCCAGGCCACCACCTTGCCCGCGCTGCGTTCGCTGGCGAAAAGATGGAGCTCGCTGACGGGGAAGCTCCGCTCGAGCAAAATTTTCATCATCTCCCGCCCAACAGATCCCGTGGCGCCGAGAATACCGACCTTGTACTGTTTCATAATGGACAAACCTCCTATAATAAAACGATTTCTGGTATCTGTTCAGCAGCCCCTTCTGTCATTTCGAACGAAGTGAGAAATCCGCCGCCTTTTGCGGGAAAAAACCGGATTTCTCGGTTGCAAGCTCGCTCGAGATGACAGGGTGCTGAATCGGTGCGATTTCTGGATGAACAGGAACCCGGCGGCTGTTGCGCCCTGCCGCCGGAAACCATATTCTTTCTGCCGTTACTTTACAAAGCTGTCGTACAGGACCCGCACGGTGGCGGCAAAATCCTGGCTGTCTACGCCGAGAATGATATTGACCTCGCGGGGGTCCTGGGAGATCAGACGAATGTTGATCCCCTCTCTGCCCAGTGCGGAGAAGACCCGGCCGGAGATGCCGGGGCGGTTGGCCATGCGGCGTCCCACGGCGGCCACAATGGCCAGATCCTTCTTCACCTGAATATCCTTGGTGCCCAGTTTCTCCTGCACCTGAGAAATGATGCTGTGGAGGGATTTATCCAGCTTTGCGCCGGAGACCACCAGGGAAAAGGTGTCGATGCCGTTGGGAGTGTACTCCACCGCCAGGCCGTGGTTCTCGAAAATTTCAAACGCCTTGCGAATGGCACCGATCTCAGAGCTCAGCCCCCGTTTCGAGATGCTGACCACCGCGTAGTCCTTCTTGCCGGCGATGCCGGTGATGAAGCGGCGCTCGTCAGCGGGCTCTTCGTCCTCATCAAAACGCTCCATGATTACGGTACCGGGGTGGGTGGGGTCGTTGGTGTTGCGGATGTTCAGCGGGATGTTCTTCTCCGCCACAGGGAAAATGGTGTCCTCATGCAGGACCTGAGCGCCGAGATAGCTCAGTTCTCGCAGCTCCGTATAGGTTACACGGGGAATGGGCTCCGGGTTTTCCACGATCCGGGGATCGGCCATCAGAATGCCGGAAACGTCGGTCCAGTTCTCATAGATGTCCGCGTCCAGTGCAGCGGCGGCCAGCGCGCCGGTGATATCGGAACCGCCCCGGGTAAAAGTGCGGATGCTGCCGTCAGCCATGGCTCCGTAGAAGCCCGGGATGACGATGTGCTTGCCCGCGGCCAACTCCCGCAGGGCGGCATAGGACCAGTCCTGATCCACGGTCCCGTCCAGGCTGAAGCGGAGCCACTGTGTGGCGTCCACAAATTCAAAGCCCAAATAGTCGGCCATGAGCAGTCCGGAGAGATATTCCCCCCGGGAAGCCAGCGCAGCCTCGGACATTCCGTTTTCCATTCCCTCGCGAATCTTCGCCAGCTCGCCCTCCAGATCGGTAGAAAGACCCAGCGCGTCGCGGATCTCCAGATAACGCTGGGAGAGCATGCCGAAGACGGCGTCACAGGATACCCCGTAGCGCATGTGTGCGTGGCAGAGATAGAGCAGGTCGGTAATCTTGTGGTCATCGGCTGTGCGTTTTCCCGCGGCGGATACCACCACCACGGAGCGGGTTTCGTCCGCATCCACAATGGCCTTGACCTTTGCATACTGGGCGGCGCTGGCCATAGACGAACCGCCGAATTTCAAAACCTTCAACATAGGCATACTCCTTCTGTCCCGACACGGCGGGAATGTCTGCCCCATTCTATGCGGCGGGTTGCCGCGGTGTCAAGTTTTGTCTGATTTTTATATTTCATGAAAGAATAACAGATGATCTTGTATTATCTGTTATCTGCTTTGCATTCTCATTTCAGGAGGCACGCCTCCGTTGGGAAATTGAACTCAGCATTTCGACTCCTGATTTGCGGAAACGCCTGCATCCGCCTTCGCTTTTTTCAGACAGGCCCGCAGCCAGTAGTCGATGTGACCCGTACCGAGGCCCTCGATTGTGATTTCGTAGGCCACATGCAGGGTGCCGCCTGCAAGGGTCATCTCGTCCTCCACGGCGTTTGTGCGAACCGTGACGAGCAGGGCGCCCTCCTCCATATTGTAAAGCGACTGGTGCACCTGGCCGGGGATGAAGATCATTTCGCTGGAAACGCTGCCGGTGCGGCGGAGGATTACTTTGTCCCGGTGGAGCGCGAAGGTGGTTTCCGTTCCCCGCAGGCCGGTCAGTTCCGACTCGGCGTAGCGCAGAAACAGGACCCCCTCATCCCCCGTCAAAGAAGCCTCAGTGGTGAGCTCTATGGTCTCCGGCTCCTGATCCCGGTAGCGCTGGACCCCCTTGACATGCAGGAGAAAATCATTGGCCATAGCGCGCCTCCAGAGCCAGGGAGATCAGGCGGTCCAGCAAATCCCCGTAGGGAATGCCGCTGACCTCGAAGAGTTTGGGATACATGGAGATGGAGGTGAAGCCGGGAAGCGTGTTGATTTCGTTGAAAACCACCCGCTCATCCTCGAAGCCCACGAAGAAATCCACTCTGGACAAACCGGAGCAGCCCATGGCCTGATAGACCTGGACGGCGGCCTGCCGGACCTTCTCCGCGGCTTGCTCGGAGATCCGGGCGGGGATATAGAGGGTGGAGGTGTCGGTAATATACTTGGTCTCGTAGTCATAAAACTCCGCGCCGGAGTCGATCTCGCCGCAGACGGAGGCGGCGGGCGTCTCGTTGCCCAGGACAGCAACCTCGACCTCCCGCCCGTGAATAAACTCCTCCACCAGCACCTTGCGGTCAAAGCGGACAGCGTTTTCCAGGGCGGCCAGCAGAGCCTCCCGGCCCCGGGCCTTGCTCACACCCACGGAGGAGCCGGTCCCGGCAGGCTTGACAAAGACGGGGTAGGAGAATCTGGCCTCCACCCGATCCAGAACGGCCTCGGGATGGGTGCGGAGCTGATCGCGGGTGACAAGCTCCCATTCCGCCTGCCGCACGCCGGTCATGCCGGCCATCAGCTTGGTCAGGCTTTTATCCATGCAGGAGGCAGAGGCGGCCACATGGCAGCCCACATAGGGGATGCCTGCCAGCTGCAGAAGACCCTGAACGGAGCCGTCCTCGCCGTTCTCGCCGTGGAGGACGGGAAAGACCACGTCAATCCGCTCACGAACCACGTTGTCGCCCTCAAAGGAGAGCAGGCCCTGACCCCGGATGGGAGAAATGGCGGCGGTTCGGTTGGCAGGGTGGTCTCGCCAGGAGCCGGTGGGCAGCTCCGTGTAATCCTTGCCGCCATAGAGGATCCAGTTGCCCTCCTTGGTGATGCCCACGGGATAAATATGATATTTCTCGGGGTCCAGATGATTCAAAACGGACTCCGCAGAGCGCAAAGAGACGTCATGCTCCGGAGAGACGCCGCCAAACAGGACACAGACGTTCAGCTTTTTCATAATTATAATACCTCACATCGGAAATCCTATATACTATAACGCATTTTACCGCAAAAAACAAGCTTTTTTTGCGATCAGAGGAGAACAGGTATGTGTCAAGTGTTTATTGG
>CALYTU010000024.1 GCA_945487445.1 uncultured Clostridia bacterium
GGATAACCCTGCTTCTGCGGCTGTTTCCACAGAAAGCGTCGCGCCGGTGACAACAGCTGTGCCTGCTACCACCACGGAGGCCATATCCACGGCCACGGAAATGCCCATCGTCGAGACAAGCTCGGCTGCCACGGATCCGGAGCCCACGGAGCCCGTTGACCCCTGGTCCTTGATGGGCGAGTCCATGTTTGAGCAAGGCACCTATGAGGATGAAAACGGCAACGATTACACCTATTCCTATGGCCTGCCCTGCATCACAGCCGATACCGCCGGCGCGCAAGCGATCAACCGGGAGATTGACGAGACCTTCGGCGCCCACATTCGCGAGGCGAAGGACGCCATGGAAGAGGGCCAGTCTCTGGGCGTGATTTCCGTGGGCTATTACGGACAGGTCTGGGAGGATGTGCTGACACTGGTAATCATCGAACATACCGACTGGGACTTTGACGGCTACGGCGTCTACTGCTACGAGGTCTCCACCGGCACCCGACTCACCACTCCCCTGCTGTTGGAGAAGATGGACGTTGATCCGGATGACTTTCTGGATCTTTGTTGTCTGCAGTTCCGCCAGTTTTATAAGGACCAATACAGTGAGATTCCAGAAGACGAGCGGACGCAGTACGGCTACTATGACGGTTTAGCCAGGGTGGACACCCACCAATATGTGAACCTGGACCTCCAGGCCTACCCCGATGCCGACGGCGACATCGTGGTCATTGCCCCCATTGTCTCCTTGGCCGGCGCGGATTATTACTACCATCCCATTTACCTCGGCCTGGGCGGCGTGGGTTAAAACACAAACATGTCAAGAAACCGGAACGGTTCCCTGTTGGGGATCGTTCCGGCTTTACATCCTATTTGTTGCTCTCCGCCTGCTCCAGGACCTCCACAGCGAGCAAAGACAGATCCGCACCGTCGGTGTCCAGGGTAAAGCTGTGGGGGATGTGGTCAAAGCTGCCCCGCTGCCGCTCCAGCATGGCCGCAATGGAAGGGGAGAGCTCCCCGTCCGGCATTTGCATGGCAAACCGTGCCTTGCTGGTCTCCAGGCGGGAGCGGCACATGACCACAAAGCTCCCCGGAGGCACCAGATTGTAGAGATCCGGCTCCGTCAGTAGGAAGATCATATAGTCCTCAGAGTGCTGCTTTTCGGACATCAGGAGCTGGAATTTATCCGCCGCCTCAGGCTCGGTGGGGGCCAGTCGCACATAGTCCCGGCCAGTAAAGAGCTCTGCGTGTATTTTCTCCAGAATGGCTCTGGCAAGGGCCGATTTTCCGGTGCAGCGTTCACCGGCGATCACAATGAGCATACTTGCATTCCTCCCCCGCCTTCTCGTTGAGAAGCGGCGTCTGTGTCCTTTGTGCATAATCCCGGATGCGGCCTTCGGTCTCCTCCCGCACGGCGTTTCGCAGCGCCAGCATCACGGGGGAAAAGCCTGCCTTGTCGTAGCCGTAGGTGCGATTCAGGGAGAATTCGTGCTCCGACCAGGTGGAAAGGTCAGATTCGTTGTGCTGGATCACAGCCTCCAGATTGTCCAGAGCCTTGTAGAGCCTGGCCTCCGGGGTCTGGAGGGAGACCATCTCCCGGTAGAGCGCGGCCATTTCCGTCGAGAAGGGCTCCGGCAGGGTGCGAACCCAATCAAGAAGCAGGGCCTGCTCACGCGCTTCGTCCTCCCGCGTCTTGTCAAAGGAGGGAATGTCGCCGGTAAAGGCTTCGCCCAAATCGTGAATCAGGCACATGCGGATCACCTTTTGAATATCCAGTTCCGGGAAATCGTCGTGCATCCAGTAGGCCAGAAGCGCCAGCCTCCAGCTGTGCTCGGCCACAGACTCCCGACGCCCGCCCGAGGTGTCGCAGTGCCGGGTAGCGTCCTTCAGCCGTTCGGCAAGATGCAGCGCGTTCAGAAGCGGTTGGGGTTCCATCGTCAAACCTCCCTTTCGGTTTTTGGAAACCTTCATTCCGGAATCATTATAATCGCCTGCGCACAAAAAGTCAACGACCAGCCTTTCCGCGTGCCTGCTGAATCGTTGCCTTTTTTCTTGCAATTCACCGGCTTATGTGGTAATACTATTCTCAGATAAAACCAATCAATATCTTTGCGGTCAGCTATGTGCCATACGCTATGTGCCATACATCGTTGTCGTCCTTGCCGGGCGTCAAGCCCGCCTGCGTCCTACGTCTCGTCTTGCGCAAATCTGCCTCGCAAATCTTTATGAAGCGTTTTATCAGAGAATAGTATAAGTTAACAGCGATCTTAAGAAACGAGGAATTTTTATGAATAAAGAAACACTTTTCCCCGGTCATCTGCGCCGCGCGTTCTGTGCCTGGCTGGCAGCGGCAACGCTGGAATACCTGCTGGTTCCCGCGGCCAACCGGGATCTGTTCGGTCTGGCGGCCCTGCGGAGCATGTCCCTTTCCCGGCTCCTGCTGGTGACGGCTGCGCTGTTTCTCGTCCATTGTCTGCTGGAGCGGGCGGTCCGAAGCAGACAATCGGAGCCAGCCGCCCGCGCGCTCCGTTATCCGGCGCTCTTCCTGTTTGCCGCCTACGCGGCATTTGCCCTGACAGCCTCCTTCACCTGGGGCATGCTGGGTGGCTGCGCGCTGCTTCTGGTCCTGTTGACCGTCTACGCCATCCGGGGCTGGGATACCTCTCCCGAGCCTGAACCCGAAACGGAAAAGCCCCGCGCGGTCTGGGCATGGATGACCGCCGGGATGGCTCTGGCCTTTTTCACTATCATCAGCCTTTGGACAATCGCCCGGGTTCGGAGTCTGGAATCGCCAACCTATGACTTTGGAATTTTTTCGCAGATGTTCAATTCTATGCGCCGCACAGGCGCGCCGCTGACCACGCTGGAACGGGACGGACTGCTTTCTCATTTCCGGGTCCATGTCTCGCCCATCTATTATCTGATGCTGCCCTTCTACTGCCTCATCCCCAGACCGGAGACTCTCCAGGTCCTCCAGGCGGCGGTGATGGCCTCGGCGGTGATCCCGCTCTGGAAACTGGGCGGCCTTCATGGGCTCACCGGGCCGAGGCGCTTCCTGCTCTGCGCCCTGCTTCTGTCCGCCCCGGCCTTTTCCGGCGGCGCAGCCTATGATCTGCATGAGAATTGTTTTCTGTCGCCCCTGCTGCTTTGGCTGCTCTGGGGGCTGGACCGGGGAAACCGACCGGTCACGCTGCTTGCCGCGGCGCTAACCCTCTGCGTCAAGGAGGACGCTGCGGTCTATGTGGCCGTGGTGGGGCTCTATGCCGTCCTGCGGGCAGCCCTGCGCCCGATGCGGCGGCGTCAGCTATGGACGGGCCTGGCCCTCTTGGGCGGGGCGGTGATTTGGTTCCTGCTGGTAACGGGCTGGCTGGCCAGGTCCGGTGACGGGGTCATGGTGGAGCGCTATGCCAATCTGATCTACGACAGAACATCCGGACTGGCCGCCGTGATCGAGGCGGTGCTGCTTTGCCCGGCCAAAGCCCTCTATGAATGCTTCGACGGCGACAGGCTGCCCTATATCGCTTTCACAATGGGCGCGATGCTGGGCCTGCCCCTGTGCACCCGACGCTATGAACGTCTCATCCTGCTAATCCCCTGGGTGCTCGTCAACCTGCTTCCCGGTTATCTCTACCAGCATCAGCTTTTTTATCAATACAGCTTTGGCTCCCTGGCCTGCCTGGTCTATCTGTGCTGCGTGAACCTGGCGCCCCGGCCCGCCGGACAGAAGGCGGAAGCCGGGAAACGCTTCCCGCTTCTTCCGGCTGCTCTGCTCCTGGCCGTGGGCGTAAGCCTGGGCTGTACCGCCATGCAGGTCGGCCCCGTCTGCCTGGGCAGCCTCCAACGCGGCGTATATACGGCGGAGCGCACCGCGCAGATTCGAGCGGTGCTGGAGAAGATTCCCGCCGAGGCCAGCGTCACCGCCTCTACCTTCTATACCGTCCCCCTCTCCGCCAGGGCGGAGATCTATGATCTGGGCTACGCAGAGCTCTCCCATCTGCTGAATTCGGATTACATCGTTGCCTCCGAAACCCAGGATATGGATCGTTTTGCCACGCCCGGGGCGGACGACGGCGCGGAGCGCCTGCAGGAGCTGCTGACCGAAAACGGCTACCGCGTTTTCGAGACCCTTCCCGGCGTGCTCCGCGTCTATGCCAGATAACGCATCTGATTTTTTCGCAAATCATGTACCTGCCGCCCCGAAACGCGACGCGTTCCGGGGCGGCTGAATCATTTTCTATTGTGTTCCAGTGGTTTTATTCATTCGCGCCCAGGGAATCGGGCTCCGTGCGCAGGGACTGGGGGCCATCCTCAAAGGGCTCCAGCCCAAGCCAGTTTCGCAACACCCGCAGGCCCTTGAGGGGCATGCAGAACCGGCTCTGATCCACCCGGACCTCCTGCCAGACCTCCTCAAGGTCGAACCAGCGGACCTCCTCGAGCTCTGATGCCTGGAGCGTCAGGTTGGCGATCTGCAGGGGTTCCTGATAGACATAGACCCACGTTACCTCGTTGTCGTGGAAAGGACGACCATGGAAGGTCTCCGTATACTCGATCCAGAAGCGCCCGGCAAAGCGGAGCTGCTCCGGTTCGGCCCGGAGCCCCAGCTCCTCCTCCAGTTCCCGCAGCGCGGAGGCCACAGGCTCGCTTCCGGCCGGGATATGTCCGGCGGAAGAGGTGTCGTACAGGCCGGGAAAGGAGTCCTTATCCTGGCTTCGTTTTTGCAGGAGAATGCCGTATCCCGCTTCGCTGGGGCGGATTACCCAGACATGGGCCGTCCGATGCCGGATGCCGTCCCGATGCGCCAGCTCCCGGGGGACTGTTTCCCCTGTGGGGCGGCCGTTTTCATCTATAATATCGAAAATTTCCATATCTGCTCTCTTTCCCTTCAATGACGTACTGTTTTCTGCACCATTTTATCACATCGCTTTCGGCAATACAACAGAAAAGTATCAGTTGATCAACGGATTCGCAGCAGTTTGGCGATCTTGTCGCCCTTGGGAAGCAGGGCGCAATCCTCCTTGGTGATGACCTTCAAAACCAGCACCAGCACCACATAGACAGTGCCCGCGCCGAGGATGGAGAAGCCGGTGCGCACCAGCAGCGGCAGGCCGACGGCCAGCGAAAGCCGGTTGAGCCCAAAGGCAGCCGCGCCCATCGCCAGGGCGGCCAGAGCGGGCTTGATCACGTTGGGCAGAAGACGCGGCGGATTGCGCAATACCCGGTGAATCGCCACCAGATCCAGCATGGCAATCAGCATATAGGAGATCACGGTGCCGACCGGAACGCCGACGATGTTGATGCGCGGATTGCCCACCAGGATCAGGTTGATCAGGACCTTTGCGATCCCGCCAATCACCATGTTAATAACCGGGATGTAGACATAACCGTGGGCCTGCATGATGGCGTTCATGACCAGGACGAAGGAGTTGAAGAAGACACAAAAGGCCAGAATGCTCATCAGGGTGGAGGCCAGCTCCAGCCTTTGTCCGCTGTAGTGGCCCAGAAGCCGCATGATGGGCTCCGAAAGGACAGCCAGCCCGATCGCGCAGGGCATGGAGATCAGGGCCATGACCCGGGTGGCGGACTCCGCCACGTTGTTCGCCGCGCGGCGGCGGCGCAGGGTGAGCTGCTCCGTAATGGCCGGAATGGAGGCAACGGAGATGGGCGTAATGAAAGCGCAGGGCAAGTTAAAGATGGTCTGGGAGAAGTTGTAGATGCCCTTGTAGGCGTCGGCCTCCTTTGCCAGGCCGGCCGCGCCCTTGAGCTGCGCCATGTAAACCGCGGCGTCAATGGTGGTGATGATCTGGAGCCCCGCCGCCCCCAGGGTGATGGGGATGGCAATGGACAGGAGCTTTTTGAACGTGGTCCTGCGGGAGTATACCGTGGGATCCAGGCACTCCTCGTTCATCGCTGCCGCAGCCCTTCGCCGTTTGAAGGAAAGATAGGCCGTGGAGATCACGGTTCCGAACGAAACACCCAGGATCGCGCCGCCCGCGGCATAGGACATCTTCCCCGTGGCCTTGGTCAGGATATAGGCCAGCGTCAGGCCAACTACCAGCTTGCAGACGGCCTCCATAACCTGGGAAACAGAGGTTGGAACCATGTTTCCCTGTCCCTGGAAGAAGCCCCGCCCGGCGGAGATCAGGCAGATGAACAACACGGCAGGCGACAGGCAGAGAATGGCGAACCAGCTCTCCTCCTGACTCATGAGGGAGGCAAGCTGATGACACAGCAGCGCCATTCCCACCGTACCCACCAGGCCAAGGCCCCAAAAGACCCGCAGGGCCGTCTGGAAGATGCGCTGAATTTGCTTGGTCTGCCCCAACGTCTTTGCCTCCGCGATCATCCGGGACATGGCTACGGGCAGGCCGGTGGTGGAAATCATCAGCAACACCGAGTAGATGTCATAGGCCGTAGTAAAGTAACCGAAGCCCTCGTCGCCAATCAAATGTTTGAGCGGGATCTTGTAGCAGGCGCCCAGGACCTTGACGATGGCCACCGCCAGCGCCAGCATGGCGGCGCCGCCCAGGAAGGTTTGCTTTTGGTTCGTTTTTCCTTTCAGCAAAGCGTTCATTCCTTTCTAATACACGATCGAGAAGCGAAGCCGATTCTTCAGATCACAGCTCCCGGGGCCCTATCCCCGATAAGCCCGATACACATTCCGCCGAGTGAAGCATTCCACAGGAGCAAACAGTCCCTCGGGCAGGGCGGTGAGGGGGGGTGTCCGGTCTGGCATCGGCAGACAGCAACCCCTGTCGTCCCGGTGGATGTCAGGGTAATGGTCATAGCGAATCCCGCCCCAGGCCGGAGAGCCCGCCGCCCCCGCCTCATCGGGATAGTTCTCGGAGGTATCGCCCACAATTTGGTATTCTGAATTCAGGAATTCTTGTCAAGAAAGACCGTTGGCATTGCGTGTTCTGCCAGCTCTTTTACCACCCGGTCCAGGTCGATTGTGGGCCACTTTCCGGCGGCGTAGAGAATATTGCCGCGCACCATGGTCATGACCACATCGTGGCCGGAAACCGCGTAGCAGAGCTGGGAAAGGACATCGTGGCAGGGCATGAGATGCGGTGCGGTAAAGTCCAGCAAAATCAGGTCCGCATCCATGCCCACCTTGAGCATGCCGCATTCCTGCTCCCGGCCCTGGGCACGGGCACCGCAGACCGTGGCCATCATCAAAGCCGCCTGGGGCGGCAGGGCAGCGGGATCTTCCTGGACATCCTTGGCCATCAGCGAGGCAGCCTTGATCTCCTCGAAAAGGTCCAGGTTGTTGTTTGAGGATGCGCCATCCGTGCCAAGGGCGACGTTCATCCCGGCCTTGACCATTGCAATCACGTCCGCTTTCCCGGAGGCCAGCTTCAGGTTGGAGACGGGGCAGTGGACCGCGCTGACCTTCCGCCTGGCAAGCAGGGCCATATCCTCGGGTTCGAGCCAGACACAGTGGGCGGCAGCGGTTCGGGCCTCAAAGACATGATGACAGTCCAGAAGCTGCGCCGGCGTCAGGCCGTACTTCTCCTTGCATGCCTCATGCTCCTTCTTCGTCTCGGAGAGGTGGATCTGCATGCCCAGGCCCTCGTTCAGAGCGTATTCGCCCAAAGCGTCCCAGAGCTTATAGTTGGAAGTATATTCCGCGTGGACGGAGGCCTCGGCCTTGATGCGTCCGTTGTCATATCCGTCCCACTTCCCGTGGAGCCGGCGCAGCTCCACGCAGGCAGGGTAGGTCTCAAAGTCGAAGTCTTCCGACCAAAGGGTGGTCCCACGGCTCAGATTCGCCTTGATCCCACTCTCGGCCACAGCCTCGGCGATGGCGTCGGTGTGATCGTACATATCCGAGACCGAGGTCGTTCCGAAGCGCAGACATTCGGCGATGGAGAGCAAGGTAGCGGCTTTCACCGCCCGGTCGTCCAGTCTGGCTTCCCGCGGGAAGATATAGTCGTTGAGCCAGGTGTGCAGGTCGTGGCCGTCACCATAGCCGCGCAGCAGGCTCATGGGCAGGTGGGTATGGCAGTTAATCAACCCCGGCATCAGGACCATGCCCTCGCCGTTGATAATCTTCTGCGGCTTCTCCTGCGGCGCGGTGCGGGAGAGATAGGAGATCTTCCCGTCTGTGACGCCGAGAAAAGCGGCATAATAAACGTGCATGGCCTCGTCCATTGTCACGAGGGTCACATTGGAAAACAGGGTGTCCATGGCTTTACCTCGGTAAAAATTCTTCCTTCAGCAGAGAGGTTTCCGGCAGGATGGCTGGGTCCAGGGGATGGAATGCCTCCAGCCCCTCCAAAATCAGCTCCACCAGCCGGGGCTGGGGGCCTTCCTCCAGCCCGACCAGCATGGGCTGCGCAATGGAGCGGAAGGCCGCAACCTCATAGCCCAGCGCAGAGTCGATGGCATAGTGGGCAAATTTTTTGTAGGGGGAAATATATTTTTTCTCCCCCAGGCGGACGTTTCGCCACATGCCCAGGGTCTCCTCGGCGGAGGCGGCGCGGAAGTTGTAGTCGCGGACGATGCGCCGCAGAAGCCGCATCCATACGCGGTCAAAGATTTCTATATCGTTGTCATAGACAGACGAGGCTGTGGATACAAACAGGCGGGTGGCCTCCGGGTTTTTTACAGTGAGCAGGGGGTTCAATCCGTGAATTCCCTCGAAGATGACCACCTCGTGTTCCTGCAGCTGAAGGGGTCTGCACTTCTCCGGCACCCGGGCCTGGATCTGGAAGTCGAAATAGGGGACCAAGATCTCTTCGCCTCGGTCCAAAGCTTCCAGATGGCTGCCAAGCAGCGCAGTATCCAGCCCCTCCGGGGCTTCCAGGTCAAATTCTCCGTCCCTGGTCCGCGGAAAATCGGGTTCGGATTTGGCGCGGTAATAATCGTCCAGGGAGATTATGTGCGCATAGATGCCCCGCTCTTCCAGCGCTTTTCTCACGCGCGAGGCCGTGGTGGTCTTGCCGGAGGAGGATGGTCCGGCCAGAAGCACGACCCGGCTTCTTTCCAGGCGGCTTACCACGAGGTCGGCGGCCTTACCCACCCGGTTTTGATAGAGCGCGTCACATTGGGCAACATAGCCCCTTGGGTTGGCCTGCAGGGCGCTATTGATTTCATCGAGTTCAATCCGCATGGTCCTTCGCTCCTTTTCGATTTAATTGCAGATTTATCTTTTGATTATACCCGCTTTTTCATCCTTTGTCAATTGGTCAAGCAGGACAGCTTTGGCCCGGAGGACCTCCTCAATTCGCTCGACATACTGTTTTGGGTATTTGGGATTGCACTGACGCTCCAGGCAGTTGTCCGGAAGCATCCGCTTGCTGACAGCTCCGCCGCCCAGGGCGAGGATGGAGGTCAGCTCCTCCATCATGTAGATGTTATACAGGCACATGTCTCCGTCCCGGCACCAGCCGACGTTTTCCAAACTGCCGGACATGTATTTCTGACGATAGAGATAATAGGGCGCGTAGCCCCGGGCAGAAAGAACGTCGTTGGCGTGCGCAACCATGGTCTCCACCGCCGTCTGAGGCGGCAGCTGCTCGCGGCGCGCAAAGAGATCCGCTCCCTTTTTCAGCGCCAGCGTGTGCACCGTAACATTGGACGGATCCAGGGCAAGCACGCGGTGGAGCGATCGGGAAAAGCTCTCCGGATTGTCGCCCGGCAGGCCCGCAATCAAATCCATGTTGATGCTGGAAAAACCCGCCCCCACGGCCTGCGCATAGGCGCGCTCCACATCCGCCGCGCTGTGAGGACGGCCAACGGCGCGAAGCACGTCATCGTTCATCGTCTGCGGGTTGATGCTGACACGGTTTGCACCCAGTGCCCGAATTACCCGAAGCTTCTCGGAGTCCACCGTGTCGGGCCGTCCGGCCTCCACTGTATATTCTATCAGCCTGGAGAGATCAAAATGCCGCTCCACCGTCTGCATGAGCAGGTTTATTTGTTGGGCAGAAAGTGTCGTGGGGGTCCCTCCTCCAATATAGAGGGTACGGACCGTCAGACCGGCGCGGCGCAGTCCCGTGCCGACCGTCTCAATTTCGCGGAGCAGGCAATCGAGATAGGGCGTCAGGAGCGTACCCGCCCTGCCCCCCGTCTGGCTGACGAAGGAGCAATAGGAGCAGCGCGTGGGGCAGAAGGGGATGCCGATATAAACCGACACGTCGCTGCCGATCAGCCGCTCCACAGCCGCCGCAGAGGCAAGGCTTGCCTGCACGCAGAGCTTCCGGCGCGCGGGAGTGACAAAGAAGGTCTGCTCCAGCAGCCGGTCGGCACTCTCGGGCGTACCGCCCGCGAATAAATGGCGGGTCGTCAGCTTGGTGGGCCGGACCCCGGAAAGCGCGCCCCAGGCCGGCGCGGCGTCCAGCAGCGGCAGCGCAGCCAGATAGTACGCGCGTTGGAGAATCCTCCGGCGGAGCGAATGGGTCTCCCGCTCCAACGGAAGACGCTGCATGGCGCGCGAGGCCTTCCCTTGCCGGGTGATTTTCGCCGTGGCGGTCAGGTATTTTCCCCCGTAGCTGAGCCGGGAAACAGCCCCGTCGCCCCGAAATGGCGTCTCGCAGAACTCCATAGGCTCCTCCGGGAACAGACAGAGCTGGAGCTGCTCCATCGCGTAACGGTCCCCATGACCGGACAGATACAGTTTCATATTGGTCTCCTTCCTACAAAAAACCCGCCGTGTCATTGCCGGACGCAGCGGGGGGAAGCGGCCTGGCCGCCGCAAATCTGGGATCCTGTTTCCTGAAACGGTTATCACATTATAAATAACAAAGCCCAATCCCGCAACAGTTTTTTCAATATTCCTTCTGTTTTTCTGAATTTTTCAAGCGGTTTCGAGGTTCCGCCTTTTCAAACCGGCAGTTTTGTGGTAAAATCGGGTTGCAGAATGTCGCAAGGGAACGAGGAGGTGCTCTGCATGGACCCGCGCAGGCAATATGTCGCCATTGATCTGAAATCCTTCTACGCCAGCGTTGAATGCGTGGAACGTGGGCTGGACCCCCTGAACACCGCGCTGGTCGTTGCGGACGAGAGTCGCACGGACAAAACGATCTGTTTGGCCGTCTCCCCTGCCCTCAAGGCCTACGGGATCCCGGGACGGCCGCGCCTGTTTGAGGTGAAGCAGACGGTGGAACAGATCAACGCGCGCCGTCTTTCGGACGCGCCGGGCCGAACCTTCACA
Source organism: uncultured Clostridia bacterium (assembly GCA_945487445.1). GTDB lineage: Bacteria > Bacillota > Clostridia > Oscillospirales > Oscillospiraceae > JAFRPC01. The sequence goes on from CALYTU010000024.1 coordinate 11,141, forward strand.
GGCGCCTCCGCCCTGGCCGACCGGCTCCGGGCAAATCCGGGACTTCAGCTCGAGCCAATCATTGCTCCGCCGCAGATGGCGCACTATATGGATTGCAGCGCAGGGATCTATCAAACCTACTTGAACTATGTTGCCCCGGAGGACATCCATGTTTACTCCATCGACGAGGTCTTTATAGATGTAACGCCCTATTTGCGAACCTATCAATGCACCGCGCGGGAATTGGCCGTCCGTATGATTCGGGACGTGCTTTCCAGAACCGGAATCACCGCCACGGCAGGCATCGGCACAAATCTCTATCTCTGCAAGGTTGCAATGGATATCGTGGCCAAGCACCTGCCCGCCGACGCCGACGGTGTGCGCATCGCGGAGCTGGATGAGCGGCGCTACCGGGAACTGCTTTGGGACCATCGGCCCCTGACAGACTTCTGGCGGATCGGCCGGGGCATCAGCCGAAAGCTGGAGGCCAACGGCCTGTTCACCATGGGGGACATCGCCCGCTGCTCCCTGGGCCAGGATCACGAGCGACGCAACGAGGGCCTGCTCTACAAGCTCTTCGGCATCAATGCCGAGCTGCTGATCGACCACGCCTGGGGCTATGAGCCCTGCACCATCGCCGACATCAAGGCCTACAAGCCCAGGGCCAGCTCCCTCTCGGTGGGGCAGGTCCTCAAACGGCCCTATTCCTATGTCGACACCCGGCTGATCGTCCGGGAAATGTCGGATTCCCTGGTGCTGGACCTGGTGGACAAGGGCTTGGTCACGGATCAGCTCGTCCTGTCCGTGAGCTATGACATTGAAAACCTCCGCTCACCCGAGGCGAAAACCGTCTTTGACGGAGCGGTTTCGCGCGACAGGTACGGGCGCTCCATGCCTGCCGGCGCACACGGATCCCAGAATCTGGGGGCGCACACTGCCTCCACGAAAATCATTACTCAGGCAGCCGTGGCGCTCTTTGAGCGGATTGCGGACCCGGCATTGACGGTGCGGCGGCTCAATATAGTTGCCAACAACGTGCGCGAGGAAGCGCGGCTTGCCCAACAACCGGTGCAGCTGAGTCTGTTTGCCGATCCGGCGGAGGAAGACGCCCGCGCCGCGGCGGCGGCGCGGGAACGCAAGCAGCAGGAGGCCATCCTGGCCATTCGGAAAAAATACGGCAAAAACGCCATCGTCAAGGCCATGAGTCTCCAGGAGGCCGGGACCGCCATCGAACGAAACGAACAGGTCGGCGGGCACAAGGCGTAGCGGAATGTCCGGAAAACACGCGTTATTATTAAAATTCAATCAAAACATGCACCATGTTTTGATTGAATTTTAATATGTCCAGATGTTTTTCAGGGAATTATTGCTGGCTTTCCATATATGCCACGATGTCACCCACGGTCTTCAGCGTGGGGAGCACGTCGTCCGGGATGACGATGCCCTTCTCCTCCTCCAGGGCCATCAAAAGCTGGAGCACATCCAGAGAGTCGGCGCCCAGGTCCTCCTTGATCCGGGATTCGGGGGTGATGTCGGCGGGGTTCAGGGGGAGCTGATCGCAAAGAATGGTGACAAGTTCTTCAAACATGGTTTTTTACCTCTTTCTTTCCAAATGATTCTTGATTCAGGCCGGTGCGGTCGTCGGTCCCTAATCAGTCAGTTTTTTGATGTAGGCTCTTCTCTTTTTGTGCTGAACGGCACGAAAGCGCTTCCACTGGTTGATGATGGCGCGGTTGTCCTCCAGGTTCAGGTTGGTCTCGGCATACTCCACCCCGGGCTCCCGCAGGAGCTTGAGCAGATGGGCGGAGATCACCGTGGCCACGCCCCGGTTGGCCCAGGAGGGAGCCACGGCCACCAGGGCCAGATCGAGGATGCGGGGATGCTTGATGTCGTGCAGGACCCGCACCAGGGCGGCGGGAGTCAGCTTCCCGCCGGACTTTTGCAAAGCCCGGGACAGAGACGGGAAGCAGAGCCCCATACAAATCACCTTGTCGTTTTCATCCAGGATCACGTCCACGTATTTCAGCTCAATTATCAGCATGAAGTTCTGGATGAGCATATCCTTCATGCCCTTGGTGAAGGGGACAGTGCCGTAGATGTCTTTGTATCCCTCGTCCAGCAGGGCGAAGAATTCATCCCCGTAGCGGCGGATGAATTCCCGCTTGTTTTTGGCGCCGCCGAAGCGCAGGTTATAGCGCTTCATAATATAGTCCGACATCTTTTCCAGAGAGCCGTCGTCGTTCTCCGGCACATAGATCTTGCGCTCCTCCCAGTCCACCTCCTTGCGGTAGCCCAGGTTCTCGATCAGCCGCTGGTAGTAGGCGGCGTTGTACTGCTCCTCGAAGGTTGCCAGCTCGTCAAAGCCTTCGATCAGCAGGCCCTCCCGCTCCAGATCAGAGAAACCCAAAGGGCCGCAGACGGTATCCATGCCCTTCTCCCTTGCCCAGTTTTCCACAGCCGCGAAGAGCGCGTCGGCCACAGCCTGATCGTCGATGGCGTCGAAGCGGGTGAAGCGAATGCGCTTTTCCCCGGTCTTCTCATTGTGGGCCTTCTGCAAAATACCCTGAATCCGCCCCACCATTTTCCCGTCCCGATAGGCGTTCCAGCAGGCAGCCTCGCAGGTGTCGTAGTATACATAGTCCGGGCGGAACATTTTCTTTTCGTCCCCATACAGGGGCGGCACAAAGCAGGGGTTATCCTTGTAGAGCTTCAGTGGGAAGTCCAGAAACTCCTTTTGCTGTTTCCTGGTCTTCACTTCGATGACTTGAATCATCTCTTGGCCTTCTTTCTTTGTTCGTCAGCAGCATCGCGGCCTGCCTGGAAATACAGGCTGCGGGCTGCGCTCTTTATGCCTCCAATTCCAGATCGGCGATGACCTTGGCGCAGCGGGGGCAGAGGCCCTCGGCGTCGGCCTGAACCGCGTGCATCCAGCAGCGGGGGCACTTGGTCCCCTGCGCCTCGGCCACGGTGATCAGCATGCCCGGGAAGTTGGTTCCCTGGGCGGTAACACCGTCCGACTTCCCCTCGGGCAGTTCATCTGTTCCGCCTGTGCAGGCCGAGACAATAAACAGCTCCGCCAGATCCAGATGCCGGATGGCATTCAGGGCAGCCTTCGCGGCCTCGTCCCGGGCCAGCAGGCGGACCCGAGCCTCCAGCGCCTTGCCGATCCGCTTCTCGGCGCGGGCCTGCTCGAGCACACCGTTCACGTCCTCGCGGACGCGGATAAGCGTGTCCCACTTTTCCATGGCCGCTTCGTCCAAAGCGTATTCCGCAAAGGGCTTGTTCATGTCATTGAAGAGGACGTTGCGCCTGTCGTCGCCGTCGCGGTGGGGCATGCTCTGCCAGATCTCGTCGCAGGTAAAAGCCAGAATCGGGGCGAAGAGCTTAGCCATGGTGTCCAAAATCAGGTACAGGGCAGTCTGGGCGGAGCGGCGGCGCAGGCCGTTGCGCTCGTCGCAGTACAGACGGTCCTTGAGAATGTCGAGATAGAACTGACTCAGCTCGACCACGCAGAAGTCGTTGATGGCGTGGGTCAGAACGTGGAACTCATAGTTGTCATAGGCACGGAAGCCGGTTTCGATCAGCTTGTTGAGCCGGGTCAAAGCCCAGCGGTCCAGCTCCAGCATCTCGGCGGGCCGGACCAGCTCGTTGGCGTCAAAGCCGTCCAGGTTGCCGAGGCAGTAGCGGGCGGTGTTGCGGAATTTCAGGTAGTTCTGGCTCAGCTGCTTGAAGATTTCCTTGGAGCAGCGCACATCCGCGTGGTAATCGGCGGAGGCGGCCCAGAGCCGGAGCAGGTCCGCGCCGAAGTCCTTGACGATGTCCGCCGGATCGACGCCGTTGCCCAGGCTCTTGTGCATGGCCCGGCCCTCGCCGTCCACGG
>CALYTU010000025.1 GCA_945487445.1 uncultured Clostridia bacterium
AGTGAGGACCTGCTACAAGATCTTGTAGCAGGTCCTCACTTTGCAACTATACCCAAGTAAATTCCGTCAAAATGGAATTAAGTCTGGGAAACCGCATTCTCAGGCTTTTTAGAGTGCGCCATTTTTGCATCTTTGCGCAGCATATGAGCTATATTGAACTTGTTTTCTGCCACTTTCTCAACGCTAATTCCGTTTATTTCCCTTACTTGTTTCCACTCCCGTCCAACTGTGGAATTTACTTTGGGAATTCACCTTTTTCACTTCTTTAAGCTTTTTGAGGTTGGGGGTTTCTTAATCCAAGAACAGGCATAAACCTTTATGATTGATATATCTGCCGAACGCACGGATGGACACATATGACAAGAGGAAGAGCTTAGGCCCTTCCTCTTTTTTCAATCAGATTTCTTACGAATGGCTTCTTAAATTGCCTCCCTGGGTCTTATGCCTCGGGGGAGAAGTCATCCTTGCCCACGCCGCAGAGCTCACAGGCAAAATCTTCGGGAAGGTCTTCCCATTTTACGCCGGTCTCGTCTTCGTCGTACACCCAGCCGCAAACATTGCAGACATACTTCATGCGATAATCCTCCTCATTGGGATTGAGCGTCAAACGCCCTTTGCGTTACATTATATCATCTCTGCATATGTTTGGCAAGGTCATTTCCAAAATTGCAGAAAAAATTGAAATTCCCTGTTTCTTTTTTTCAGATAATAAGGTACAATAACGGCATGGGGCCGGTCAGAACGCCCCAATCGGCGTTTCTTTGGGAGGTACATGATGGAGCTTTGCAATGTCCGGGAGATGAAGGCCCTGCTGGAGGAAAACGGTTTTTCCTTTTCCAAGGCAAAAGGGCAGAATTTTCTGACCGCCGCCTGGGTGCCGCAGCGGATTGCCGAAGAGGCAGGCGTGGACCGGAACGCAGGCGTTTTAGAGGTTGGTCCGGGCATTGGGCCGTTGACCGAACAGCTCTGTCTGCGGGCCGGCATGGTCCTTGCTGTTGAGCTGGACCGGAGGCTTGCGCCCATTCTGGATAAGACCGTGGGCCGCTTCAACAATTTAGAACTGCGCTTTGACGACGTGATGAAGCTGGATCTGGCAGCCGAGATCCAGACGGCTTTCCCCGGCCTGCGGCCAATGGCCTGTGCTAACCTGCCCTACTACATCACCTCCCCCATTCTGACCAGGCTGTTGGAAACCCGAGTTTTTGACTCTGTAACCGTAATGATCCAAAAAGAGGTCGCCCAGCGCATTTGCGCCGCACCGGGAACCGGCGAGGGCAGCGCCTTTTCCGTCTTCTGCCACTGGTACGCCGAGCCGCGGATGCTTTTCGACGTGCCCCCTTCCTGCTTCCTGCCCCAGCCCAAGGTGACATCGACGGTTATCACGCTCAAAGCCAGGCAGGCGCCGCCCTGCCCGGTGGCAGACGAGAGAATGTTCTTCCGGGTGGTCCGGGCAGCCTTCGCCCAGCGTCGAAAGACCCTCTCCAACGCCCTGACCGCCGGCTTCCCCATGCTGGGAAAGACTGGCGTAAACGAGGTGCTGGCAGACTGTGGATTGGCTTCCGGCATCCGCGGTGAGACTTTGCGAATCGAACAGTTTGCCGCAATCTCCAATGTGATCTTCGAGCGGTTGAAATCTGAATCATTTACCGTTGCCGTTTCCTTGTGACAACGCTTGTTATGCTGCTGCGGCAAGAGAACAAGTTGCCCTGTGTGTTGAGGAAAGCCTATGCCGATCCGTGCAAATGAATACTACCGGCAGCGATTTGGCTGCAAGGTCTACAAGCTGGCGCTGGATGGGGGAATGACCTGCCCGAACCGGGACGGAACCAAGGGGACCCGGGGCTGTATCTTCTGCTCCGGCGCGGGAAGCGGCGACTTTGCCGAGCGGCGGAGCCGTTCCGTCACAGCCCAGCTGGAAGCCGCAAAGGCCCGGGTGGCCGCCAAAATGAAGGACGGAAAATACATCGCCTACTTTCAAAGCTTCACCAACATCTACGCGCCCCTTCCCGATCTGGAGGCCTTGTTCTCCGAGGCCGTTGCCCATCCCGACGTAGCAGCCCTGGCAGTTGCAACCAGACCTGACTGCCTGCCAGAACCGGTCCTGGACCTGCTGGAACGGCTCGACCGGATCAAGCCCGTAATCGTGGAGCTGGGCCTGCAAACCATTCACCCGCAAACGGTGGAATTCATCCGCCGGGGTTATCCACTGGCAGACTTTGACCGGGCGGTGAAGCGTCTTCAGAAGCTGGGACTGCACACGGTGGTCCATGTGATCCTCGGTCTGCCTGGGGAGACAGAACAGATGATGGTCCAGACGGTCCGCTATGTGGGGCGGAGCGGAGCCAAGGGAATTAAGCTCCAGCTCCTGCACGTGCTGGAGGGGACCGATCTCGCCGCTCTCTGGCGCGCCGGCCGGGTCCCCATGATGGAACTGGAGGACTATGCCCGCCTTCTCGGCCGCTGTCTTGCCGTCTTGCCCCCCGACATGGTGATTCACAGGCTGACGGGGGACGGGGCAAAGCGTGACCTGTTAGCCCCGCTCTGGTCTGCTGATAAAAAGTACGTTTTGAATTATGTTAACAACTATCTGGAACAGCATGCGCTGAACGCCGAACGATGAACCGCGGCGAACACGAAGCGCCCCAGCAAAAAAGGGAGGACGATTCCATGTTTTTTGACTCTCACGCGCATCTGGATGACCGGCGGTTTGACGGGGATCGGGACGAAATTTTCGCCAATCTGGCAAACCACGGCGTCGGTCTTCTCATGAACATCGGCTGCGATTTGAGAAGCAGCCTGCAAAGCGTGGCCTTGTCCCACAAATACTCCTTCGTCTATGCAGCCGTGGGCTCTCACCCCGACGACGCCGCTCAGGTGGATGACGGACTTCTCGCCATGTATCGACAGCTCTGTGCCGATGCGCGGGTGAAGGCGATCGGGGAAATCGGTCTGGACTACCACTATGAGGATCCCACACGCGACGTTCAGCTTCCCGCCTTTCGGCGGCAGCTGGAGCTGGCCCGGGAGTTGGACATGCCGGTTATCGTCCACGAACGCGAAGCACACGCCGACGGGATGGAGTTGATCCGGCAATTCCCGGAGGTCACAGGCGTTTTCCACTGTTACTCGGGCTCATTGGAACAGGCGAAGGAGCTGGTCAAGCGCGGGTGGTACATCGGATTTACCGGGGTCGTCACCTTTAAAAACGCCCGGAAGGCATTGGAGGTCGCGCAATGGCTGCCCCTGGATCGCATTCTGATCGAGACGGACTGCCCTTACATGGCCCCGGAGCCCCACAGAGGGCGGCGGAACGACAGCCGTTACGTCCCCCTTGTGGCCGCGAAGCTCGCGGAGCTGCGGGGTTTATCGCCCGAGGAAATGGGTGAAATCACAACGGATAATGCCAAACGCCTCTTTCGCATTCCGTGAGCAGAAGCATTCGCCGGTCCTTCCGGCCAGGCAAAAACGAGGCAGGCAACAGAAAACAGGCAATCGGAGAACGAAGAACTCTGTGTCATTCGTCTCTCCGATTGCCTGTTTTTTAACTTCTATTTCCTCATCGACAAATCGAAATTTTGAACGAAAGGCGCTTTCCCTTCTCAGTCGCTCACAGCTTCGCCAGGATTGCGCGAACATCCTCCGGCGTGAACTTGTACTCGGTATCGCAGAACTGGCATTCCACCCGAACGTCCTGGCCCTCGTCGGCGATCTGGGTCAGCTCCTCCCGACCCAGGCTGATCAATGTGGCCTCCACCCGGTCTCGGGTGCAGTAGCAGCGGTACTCCACCTCGGTGGGCTCAAAGAACTCCAGCTCCATGCCGCCTGTAACCTTGATGAGCATCTCCCGCAGGGAGAGGCCGGCGTCCAGCATGGATGTGACGGAACCGGCCGCGGCTATGCCTGCCTCCAGCCTGTCAATCAGCACTTCCGGGGCGCCGGGCAGAAGCTGGAGGATAAAGCCTCCGGCGGCCTTCACACTTTGGTCCACATCCACCAGGACTCCCAGCCCGCAGGCGGAAGGGCACTGCTCCGACTGGACCAGATACGCAGTAACGTCGTCGCCAATCTCGCCGGAGACCAGCTCCACGGAGCCCACATAGGGCTCCTTCATTTGCAGATCCCGGATCACGGTGAGCAGGCCGTCGGTACCCACAGCGGCGCCCACGTCCAGCTTGCCCGCGTACTTCTCCAACAGCGTAATGTGGGGGTTCTGAACATAGCCCCGGACGTTTCCTTCCGCATCGGATACGGCAAGCACCGTTCCAAGCGGCCCGCCGCCCTTAATCTGGAGCGTGACAGAGCCGTTTTCGATCTTCTGCATGTTGCCCAGCATGGCGCAGGCAGTCAGCGTCCGGCCAAGCGCCGCTGTGGCGGTGGGGGTGGTTTTGTGGATGGATCTGGCTCGCTCCACGATGTTTTTAGAATTGATGGCAACGGCCTTGACCCAGCCGTCGGTGGTCATGGCGCGCAAAATCATGTCTGACATTTTTTATTACCTCTTACCGTATTTACTTTTTGGCGGCGAAGAACATTCTCTGCTCATTGGGAGCAGGGACCGTAAGCTTTCTGTCCGCAAAAACCTGAACGTCGGTAAACCCAGCTTCGGCCAGCCAGCCGGTCAGTTCCCCGGCGCGGTAGGCATATTCCACATGCTCTTCCCGGTCCCTCGACCAGAGCGCCCCCCGCTTTTGAAAAATATCCATGCCATAGGTGCAGGTGCGTGCAGCTTCGTCAAACTCCGCCCGCCAGAGGCAAAAAACCTCGTCGTCCTCATCCAGGAAGATCTGACCGTCCTGGCTCCGGAGCTTGGTCTCGGAGTTGATATCGAAGATGAACAGCCCGCCCGGGTTCAGTGCCCGAAAGACGCCTGAAAATGCCTCCCGCAGGGCGGCAGGATCTGTGACGTAGTTGACGCCGTCCAGACAGCAGACCACCAGATCCACCGGCATCGGAAGGCGCAGGCGCTCCATCCGCTGGCAGACAAACCAGGGCGGGTTTTCCATCTCCATGGCCTTCCCGGCGGCCAGGGTCAGCATCTCCTCGCTCTGATCCACCCCCAGGACAGACAGACCTTCCCTGGCAAGCAGAATGGCCATAGAGCCCGTGCCGCAGGCCAGGTCCACAGCGGAGACGGGTCGGCAGTCATATCTGTCCAGAATCTCATGGTAGAATGTCAGAATCTCCTCATAGGGAATGTCGTTGGTCAGGCGGTCATAGGCAGCCGCCAGGGCTTCATAGGCCATAGATACCTCCTAAGAAGCACCATCGCCCGACCGGGCGATGGTGCAGCTTGTTTGCTCAGACGTATCTGTTCAATAGCCTCTCCTGTCATTTCGAACGAAGCGAGAAATCCGTCTCCTTTGGCAGGGCAAGTGCGGATTTCTCGGTCACAAGCTCCCTCGAAATGACACGCTACTGAATAGGTACGCTTAGTTTTGGGTGGTGATGCCGTCAAGGATGGGCTGAGGATCAGACCCGTCGGTCAAGCCAATGGTCAGAATGCCCATATATTTATCCTGATCGCGGAACCAGAGTTGATACTCCTCCACCTCGGCGCCGTTTGCATTCATGATCAGATGCAGGGCGGTCCGCTCCTGGCCGCCCACCTGCACGGTCTTGGGCTCAAAGGTGTTGACGGTCATGCCGGCGGATTCAAATTGGGCCTTCATCATCTGCTCGGAGAGCTGGAACATCTGCTCGTCGGAAACAGAGGCCAAAGCAGCCTGGTTGGGCTGGATGATCAAATTCATGGAGTTGCCGGCGGCATTCGCTACCATCATATCCATCATCTGACCGCTCTTGGCAATCATGTCGGCAATGTCCGTTTTCTCAAAAAGCTCGGCAGTGGTATTGTTCACCTGAGCAATCTGTTCCTCCGTGTAGAAGGTCCAGCCCTCGGGGCGGGCGATCCGGAGCTTCAGATAGCTGTTTACATAGGCGTCGGTCTCCAGGATTCCACGGAGTTCGCTGTCCTGAACGGCATCGGTTGTACCGGGGGTGTTGGTCTGGACAGCGGTTCCGGAGGGGGCGGCGGTTCCGGAGGGGTTGGCGGTGCCTCCGCAGGCGGACAGGCTGAGGAGCAGACACAGGGCTAAATCAAGGTTGCAATTTTTCTCATGGCGGATTCATTCTCCTTTTCATATGATTGATCACAGGGATGTGCTGCCGATAAAACGGGCAGACAGTCTCATCATTTTTACATTATTCCACAATTCCGTCAAAAAATCAAGGGATGCTGCCATCTTTCCACGGAAAACAGCGTTTGATATGGGCTTTTCAGCAACGAAGCTGCAGGGGCGCTCATTGAGCGCCTCACAGGTCCATATTCGCGTTGGAAAAGCTGAGAGGCATCAGCTCACCCAGGGTATGGACCTCATAACGGTCGTCCTCCCCGGCCAGATAGATCATCAGGTCCGGGCCGCAAAACTCCCGCAGGACCTGACGGCAGACGCCGCAGGGCGGACACGGGCCCGTGACCGCTGCCCCGGCCCTGCCGCCCACTACCGCGATGGCTTCAAAGGCCCGCTCGCCGTCATAGACGGCTTTGAAGACCGCCACTCGCTCTGCGCAGACGGAAGGGCCATAAGCAGCGTTTTCGATGTTACAGCCCTGGTAGACCTTTCCGTTGCGACACAGCAAGGCCGCGCCAACTGAGAAGCCGGAGTAGGGCATGTAGGCTCGGGAACGTGCCTCTTTTGCAAGCCGGATCAGTTCTTCGGGTGTCATCATAGCAAGATCTCCTCCTTGAAGCTCTTTCCCGCCGTGTTCAGCGGCAGGCCGAAGATGTCGCAGACGGTGGCGGCAATGTCGGCGAAGCAGGAACGGGTTCCAAGGTTGACGGGGCGAACCTTCTGTCCCAGGACCAGCAGGGGGATATACTCCCGGGTGTGGTCGGTGGTGGCCAGATAGGCGGGATCACAGCCGTGATCCGCAGTGATGATGACCATATCCTCCGGCCCCATCTTTTTCAGGAAACCCGGCAGCCAGGTATCGAACTCCGTCAGGGCGGCGGCGTAGCCGTCCACATTGCGGCGATGTCCATAGAGCATATCAAAGTCCACCAGATTGATAAAGCACAGGCCGGTGAAATCTCGGTCGGCATAGGTCATTGTCTTGGCCATGCCGTCGGTGTTTCCCTCTGTGTAGACATGCTCCGTGATCCCTTGTCCGGCGAAAATGTCGTAGATTTTTCCAACCGCGATGGAATTCAGCCCCCCGTCTTTGAAGGCGTCCAGCATGGTCTTTTGTGGAGGCTCCAGGGAGAAGTCGTGACGGTTGGCAGTTCGGGTATAGCTGCCGTTTCCGGTACCGATGAAGGGCCTGGCAATGACGCGGCCCACGCCGTGCCTGCCCCGCAGAATCTGCCGGGCGGCGCGGCAATACGCATAGAGCTGCTCCGGAGGGACCACGTCCTCATGGGCTGCGATTTGGAAAACAGAATCGGCAGAGGTGTAGACGATCAAATCACCCGTCCGCACATGCTTGTCGCCGAAGACATTGATGACTTCGGTGCCGGACCAGGGCGCGTTGGCCAGAACGCCGCGGCCTGTGGCCTCCCGGAAGGGCTTCAATACCTCCTCGGGGAAACCGTTGGGATAAGTCGGCAGCGGTTCGGGTGAGATGATGCCCGCAATCTCCCAGTGGCCGATGGTGGTATCCTTGCCCATGGATGCCTCCGCAAGCCGGGCATAAGCGCCGCAGGGCTGCGCCACGGGACGCAGGAAGTCCAGACCGTCGATATTGCCCAGGCCTGCTGCTCGCATATTGGGAATGAACAGCTTGTCCGAAGCGGCGCAGGAACGCAGGGTGTTCACATCCATGTCCCCGAACCTCGCCGCGTCCGGCAGAGCCCCGGCGCCGCAGCTGTCCAACACAAACAGGAAAACTCGTTTCATATGATCGGAACCTTTCTGTTATCGGTTAAAGAATGTGCGCACTTCAAATATGCGTCAGCAAATCCTTCATTTTTCCAGCTTGACTGCCGTTTCGAGAGCAACCTGCATCATCTGCCCGAAGCCGGTTTGGCGTTCCTCGGCGGAGAGGTATTCGTGCCACACGAGCTGGTCGGAGACCGAGCAGATGCACAGGGCGTTTTTCCCGCAACGGGCAGCATTCAGGTAGAGGGCGGCGGATTCCATTTCGATCGCCATAACACCCATTTTCTGCCAATTCTTTTTGGGGTCCAGGGCCTCGGGCACGCCTGCGTCGTCGTCATAGAAGAAGTCGGAGGAGAGAATATTGCCCACGTGATAGGCAACGCCCAGTTCTTCTGCGGACCGGGTGGCAGCCTGAAGCATCTCGAACGAGCAGATGGGAGCAAAAGTTCCCATCAGGTGGTATTGCGTCTGGTAGTTCGAGTCCATGCTGGCGCCCATGGCCATGACGATTTCCTTCAGGTTGATGTGGGGCTGGATGGCGCCGGCAGAGCCGATACGCAGAATGTTTCGGACGCCGAAGGCCTCATAGAGCTCCCGGGAATAGATGCCCATGGAGGGCATGCCCATGCCGGAGGCCATGACCGAAACACGGACGTCCTGATAAAGGCCGGTGTAGCCCTGAACGCCCCGGACGTTGTTGACCAAAACGGGATCCTGAAGAAAATGCTCCGCGATATAGCGGGCGCGCAGCGGATCGCCGGGCATCAGAACAGTCTGCCCGAAATCCGCAGGCGTGGCCTGGATGTGAGGGGTTGGGTAATTCATGTTGCGCTTCCTTTCCTTTACGCTTCGGTTTCCCAAAACACGGTTACGATTCAGTGCCCCCTGTCATTTCGAACGAAGTGAGAAATCCGTCCTGTTTTACGGGTTTCAAACGGATTTTCCGGCGTTCAAGCGCCTCGAAAGGACAGGATGCTGCACCAATATCAACTACATTGGAAGCAAGCAGCGCTTCCGGTGAGGATCATAGATGCAGTTATTATACTATGATTATCCCCGGGACGCAATGGGTTTTTGTCTCAAACGCTAAAAAAACAGGGCATGCGCCCTGTTTTTTTAGCAAGCAGTTCTATTTCTGCATCGGTTTCGTTCTTTGCCAGACGCGAAGGCCAATCCTGCTCAAGGCGTTTCCTCATCCCCGGCGTCTGCTTCCGTTTTTTCGGCCTGCTCCTGCTTTTCCAGCTCCGCAAAGCGGTCGAAGATGGACTCGGATTCTCCTTCCGGAATCTCCTCCCCCCGCATACAGGCGGAGAACTGGCTGCGGGTCATGGTATCGTGGGCCAGGAGATATTGGGCAACAGCCTCCAGCTTGTCATCGTGCTCGCGCAGAAGACCCTCGCACTGCTCATAGGCCTGGTCGATCAGGCGGCGCACCTCATCGTCGATCTTGCCCGCCGTCTCCTCGGAGTAGGGCTTGGTGCGCCCGTAGCTCATGCCCACGAACACCTCGCCGTCGTCGCCGTAGCGGACGGTGCCGAGCGCCTCGGACATGCCGTAGCGCGTGACCATATCATGGGCGATGGAGGTGGCATGCTGGATGTCGGCGGATGCGCCGGTGGAAATATCGTCCATCTTTATGCTCTCGGCAATCCGTCCGCCCAGAGCGGAGACGATGGACTCAAACATCTCAGAACGGCTGGTATCGTCCTGATCCTCCTCGGGCAGATACATCGTCAGGCCGCCTGTGGGACCGCGCGGAATGATCGTGACCATCTGGACCGGAGCGTGATGGGGCAGATACCAGGCGGAGACCGCGTGACCTGCCTCATGATAGGCGGTGAGGCGGCGGGTGCGCTCGGAGACCTTATGACTCTTCTTCTGGGGACCTGCCATGACCTTGAGCAGGCCCTCCTCCAGATCCTCCATCAAAATACAGGGGCGGTTGGCCCGGGCAGCCAGCAGGGCGGATTCATTGAGCAGGTTCTCCAGATCCGCACCGGTGAAGCCCACGGTGGCGCGGGCGACGACGTGCAGGTCCACGGTATCGGCCAGGGGCTTGCCCCGTGCGTGGACCTTCAAAATGGCCTCGCGGCCTTCGCAGTCGGGCTTGCCGATATAGACCTGGCGGTCAAAGCGGCCCGGACGCAGCAGGGCGGGGTCCAAAATGTCCTTGCGGTTGGTAGCGGCCATAACAATGACACCGGTGTTGCCGGTGAAGCCGTCCATTTCCACCAGGAGCTGATTCAGCGTCTGCTCCCGCTCGTCGTGTCCGCCGCCGAGGCCCGCGCCTCTGTGGCGGCCGACGGCGTCAATCTCATCGATGAAAATGATGGCGGGCGCCATTTTCTTGGCCTGGTCAAACAGGTCGCGCACACGGCCGGCGCCAACGCCAACATAGAGCTCCACGAAGTCGGAGCCGGAGATGGACAGGAACTGCACATCCGCCTCGCCCGCCACTGCCTTCGCCAGCAGGGTTTTGCCGGTGCCCGGAGGGCCCACCAGCAGGACGCCCCTGGGAACCTTGGCGCCCAGGCGGGTGAATTTGGAAGGGTCCTTCAAGAATTCCACGATTTCCTGGAGCTCCGCTTTCTCCTCCTCGGCGCCGGCCACCTCGGCGAAGGTCACCTTACGGTTGGACTTTCCGATCTTGGCATTTGCCTTGCTGAACTTGACCGCGCCGCCGGCGCCGCCGCCCATGCGGTTCATCAGCACCATCATGACGATGATGAAAATGACGCCCATGATCACGATGGGAAGAAGGCTGGAGAGCAGCCAGGACCCCTGGGACTCGGGCAGGACGTCATATCCCTTCAACGTCCCCGATGCCAGCTGCTCGGCAATGGTATCTCCCAAGTCGGCATAGAAAAGGGAAAAATCATAGAGCCGACATTTAATGACCTTCTGGCCGTGGAACTCCTCGTTGAGCTGCATTTTTATGGTGTTGTTCTGGATCTCAAAGTATTCGACCTTCTCTTCCCGGAAGAGAGTAACCACGTCGGAGTATTTGATATCCACGGAGCCAGCGGCGTCAAAGAGCTTATACAGGGCGAAAAGCATGAGCAGCATCAGGACGATATAGACGATGATCGGCCCGCGCCGCGATGTTTGAGGTGATTGTTGATTCATTCGCTTCTTCCTCTCTGTTCAAGGATCTGGGATGTCATGTTGAGCGCCCCGACGGACGGGCTTCGCGGCGAAGCGGAGTCAAACGACTCGTTCTTCCGCGCACGGATCTGCGTAGTATTCGACGATCAGGGCCTCCTCTCCGGGGGCGGCGAGCCAGGCGGGGTCCGCGCCGACGCCGAAAACAGCGATGGGGCGGCCTTCCACGGTCAGAACCGGAATTGCCGGCCGCAAGCGTGCGGGCAGCTTCCGGTCGATCATCAGGGCTTTGACAGACTTCGTTCCCCCGGGGAGCGTGAGGCGGTCGCCGGGCAGTCTGCCTCGGACCCGAATCTCACGCGGAGCTATCATATCACAATTCAGTGCAAAGGTGGTACAGTTTTTTTTACTGAAATTTAAATTTTTTGTTACGAAGCAACTGATCCTGCCAAGCCTGCCCGGCAGCACCGTTTCTCCGGGGACAGCAAGTGTCATTTCGGGCAAGGTCACGGGGGCCGGCATCGGTCCCAGCAGCAGGCGGCCGTATTCCCGGCGGGCCGTCAGACCCCGGGGCAGAGCCAGCTCGGCGGAGGGTCCGGCAGTCAGCAGGGCCTCCAGACCATCCACATAGACTGCGGCGGGGTCCGTTAAACCCAGGTCCCACAGAGCCCCGATCAGAACCCGGCGGCGCAGCACCGGGTCCAGGGTCAGAAGCCTGTCGCATAAATAGCCTTCTTCTGCTTTGCAGCCCTCCGCTGCCCGGGCAGCCAGTTGGGCGAGGAAACCGTCCTCCGCCCGGAGCAGGGCGGCGGTACGCCCCAGCGTGGCGGCCAGGTTGGGGTTTTCCGCCCGGAGCAGGGGCAGAACCCGGTGGCGCAGACGGTTGCGCACGCAGTCGTCTGCGGCGTTGGTGCTGTCCTCCACATGGGGCAGATTCTCCCGGATGAGCAGGGCCTCGATTTCGGAACGGGTGCAGTTCAACAGGGGGCGGATGATATTCTCCCGCCGGGGCGGAATGCCCCCCAGCCCCCGGGTCCCGCTGCCCCGCAGAAGATGGAGCAGGAGGGTCTCGGCGTTGTCGTCGGCATTGTGAGCCGTGGCAACCTTGCCGGGAAACTGCCCCAAAAACGAATAGCGCAGGACCCGGGCGGCCTCCTCCAGGCTCTCGCCTGTTTTCGCTGCCCGGGATGCGGCGTCGCCGCGGCCGAGCGTGAAGGGCAAATTCCAGGAGGCACAGAGTCTTTGACAGAAGTCCGCGTCGCGTTCAGCCTCCGCGCCCCGGATACCATGATGAAAATGCGCGACCCGGAGGCTGATCCCCAGCCGGGGCGCCAGAGCCCGCAGCACCCATAATAGCGCCACGGAATCCGCCCCGCCCGAAAAAGCCACAGTCACAGTATCCCCGGGTTCGATCATGCCGTATTCATGAATATACCGGTAAACCTTTTGTTCCATAAAAAGTCAATGAACCGTCATTCCCCGTGGATGGTATCCAGATCGGAGAAGGAGAAGAATTGGGGCATCCACTGTACCTTGACCGTGCCCGGTTCGCCGTGGCGGTTCTTGGCCACAATACATTCGCAAATGTTCTTCTCGGCTGTGTTGGGGTTGTAATAGTCGTCCCGATAGAGCATGATGACCTGGTCGGCATCCTGCTCGATGGCGCCGGACTCGCGCAGGTCGGAGAGCAGGGGCCGTTTATCCGTGCGAGTCTCCGAGGCACGGGAAAGCTGGCTCAGACAGATCACCGGAACGTTCAGATCCTTTGCCATGATTTTGAGGGCGCGGGAGATCTCTGCCACCACATTGACGCGGTTTTCCGCGCTTCGGCTATCCTTGTCAGCCCGGGTCATCAGTTGGAGATAGTCCACGATGATCAGGCCCAGATTGTCCAAACGGCGACAAAGGGCGTTCATCTCCGTGACAGAGACGGTGGGATTGTCGGAGACCCGGATATCCGTCTGGGCCAGGGCCGCAGACGCCAGGCCGATCTTTTCCCAGTCCTCGGGGTCCAGTCTGCCGGTGGTGAGCTTGTTGTTATCCACCGCACTCTCACAGGAGAGCAGGCGGGCGGCAAGCTGTTCGCGGGACATTTCCAGCGAGAAAAATGCCACAGTCTTGCGCGTCGCCTTGGCTACATTTGCCAGAATATTCAGGGCGATGGTCGTCTTGCCCATACCGGGGCGGGCCGCTATAATAATCAGGTCGGATTTGTTCAGACCGTTGATCTTCCGGTCCAGATCCCGCAGTCCGGTTGGCCAGCCGGGGAAATCCGAATCAGACTGGGACAGCTCGTTGAGGTGGGAAAAGAGCTTGACCATGATGGTGCCGATCCGTTCGAGTTCATCATCGGCGTTGCCCCGACGCAGGCTGAACACCTTGCGTTCCGCGTTATCCAGAATGGAGGAGGCGGTTCCTTCCTCCTTGTAGACCATTTCGTTGATGTCCGTGGCAGTCCTGGAAAGGGAGCGGAGCAGGGACTTGTCCCGGACGATGTTGGCATAGTGCCGGACATTGGCCGCGGTGGGGGTGATCTCCATGAGCTGGCGCATATAGGACGGCGTGGATGTCTCGTCGTAATAGCCGTTCTCCTTGAGCTTCCCCAGGACCGTCACGACATCAATGGGCTGAGAGAAGCTGAACATCCGGAAGATCGTTTCATAGATCTCCTGGTTCTGCCGCAGGAAGAAATCCTCCGGCTTGAGAAGGCCGACCACGTCGCCCACGCAGCGGCTGTCGATCAGCATGGAGCCAAGCACCGCCTGCTCCGCCTCCAACGACTGCGGGAGCTGCCGGGCGGTCAGGTCTGTGTATTCATTCGTTTCAGCCATGTTCCTACCTCGTCTTATTCTGCGTGAATGGTGAAGCGTGAATCGCGAACAGGTTCAGAGATCATGTACTCGCGATTTCGCGCAAAATGCCGGTCAGCTTCATGATCGCTGCCGCATATTCCATTGCCTTTTCAGCCATAGGGCCGCGTTGCATAAGAAGTAGCCCATAAGCGCCTGATTTGAGCCGTTTTTAAATGGAATTCCGAAAAAGACCGCAATGATTCACGTTTCACTGTGCGACACTCACTTTTCTTTGACCTCGACCTTGAGGGGCGCATCGATTCCGTAGCCGAGCTTGACCTTGACGGTGTAGACGCCGACGGTCTTGATGGCGTCCTCGATGACGATTTTGCGCTTGTCCAGGTCGATCTTCTCCTGGGCCATGAGGGCATCCGCAATCTCCTGACTGGTGACGGAACCGAACAGCCGGCCCGCGCCGCCGCCCTTGGCATAGACAACGAGAGTCATCTCCCGGAGCTTGCCGGAGAGCTCGGCAGCCTCTTCCCGGGCCTTTTGCTCCTTTTCACGCTTGGCTTTGTCGTTCATGCGCATGGTATTCACATTGTCCGCCGTGGCCTCCTGCGCCAGCTTGCGTGGGAAGAGGAAGTTGCGGGCGTAGCCGTCCGAAACGTTAATCATTTCGCCTCTCTTGCCCTGACCTCTTACATCCTGTAATAATATGACTTTCATATCAGTAACTCCTTTCTGTGAAGCGCAATAATACCACACCCGGTTATCGGTTTCACGCAGCAAACACACCGTAGGGCGGCCAGACCGCTGGCCGCCGGACACGCTGAAACCTTCGCATCGGCTTTTAGCAGAAAAACCGTCAAGTTTGCGGTCACGTTTCCCGAAAGCTCGGCGATTATCGCAGCGGCCTGAGGTCAGGCCGCCCTGCGCATTGTAAGCTGACGAAAGCCGATAACCAGAATAGCATATTATCGTTTTATTGGCAAATCAAATGTTTCCATTATATCTCACAATGTATCTGTTCAGTATCCTGTCATTTCGAGGCGATTCATCGCCGAGAAATCCG
>CALYTU010000026.1 GCA_945487445.1 uncultured Clostridia bacterium
TTCCTTTTTGCGTAGATAATACGGATTTCTCGGCGATGAATCGCCTCGAAATGATAGGATACTGAACAGATACTGCATAACAATGAAAGGAAGCGATCCTATGAACCGTACCAAGCACATTGTCAAGTTCCTGATTTTTGCCGCAGCGGCGGCCATTCCGCTCCTGCTGGGCGCGGGTAAGGACCTGAACATCGGACAGGGCCTGTCCCTGAGCTGGGCAGGCGTGGGCCGTATCTTTCTAGTGATTTTCGCTGTCATGGCCGCGGAGCATCTGATTCTGCTGATCCTCGGTCTGCTCAAGTCTGAGAACCATCGCCTGCGCACCTTCCTTATTACAAGCAAGAGACTCGCACAAGCCGGATACTTTAGCCTATCCGACAGGTACGAGTCCCTGCACTTATGCGATTGAACCGCCGTGTACGGAACCGTACGCACGGTGGTGTGGGAGGTCGGTCACTCAACTAAGGGGTGACCTCCTACCCGATTTCTCCGATTATTGACCTTCTGAAAAAACAAAATAAAAACTCCCTGATATCTGGAAAAATTATCACAAAAAGACTACACTTTTTCACAGATTTGTGATATACTGTAATTTGATGTAGTATAGAACAACGAGATTAAAAATTGATGGAACGGACTTCTATGAAAACAAAGCTATTTGGGTTGCTGTTAATGATTTCCCTGCTTCTGACAGGGTGCTACTCCTTTGACAGCGACGATTTCTATGCCCTGCCGCGGCGATCTGAGGAGTATCGGGAACTGCAGGCTGCCGTGGAGGCAGCGCTGGGAAGCGGCAGCTACAGCGCCCCCGTGTCCGGCGCGAACCGGCAGGCTGTTCAGCAGGCCGATCTCGACGGCGACGGCGTGGAGGAGACGTTGGTCTTTTGCAAAATGGACGGTGAGCGACCGCTTCGCGTTTTGATCCTACGCCGTGTGGAGGGAAGTTATGTGCTCGCCTCCACCCTTGAGGGAGACGGTACCGCCTTCGACTCTGTTCAGTTCGCCCAGATCGACGGTCGTCCGGGGATGGACATGCTGCTCTCCCGCCGAATCGGAGAACAGGTCCAGCAGTTTTTGAGCGTTTACACGATGACCGAGGGCGTCTTCACCGAGCTCATGAGCGTCGGTTGCACCGCCTATACCGACCTGGATCTGGATGGCGACCAGCGCTCTGACATCTTTGTGCTGCGCGCCAACACTGACGGCCTCCCGGCCAACGCGGAGCTCTACCGCTTCCGGGACGACGAGCTGACCAAAGATGGGGAGGCCAGCCTCTCCACAGGGGCGGACTCTGTGAAACGCATGCTGACCGGCGACATCGCCCCCGGAACCCCCGCTGTCTTCGTGGCCAGCGCCTATGACGAAAACAATCTGATTACCGATGTTTTCTCCCTGGAGGACGATGTTTTCAAGAACATCACCCAGAACGCGGAGAGCGGACAGAGCGTCCAGACCGTGCGCAATTACTATGTCTACTCCACGGACATTGACAACGACAGCATTATTGAGCTGCCCAACACCCTGCCCCTGCCTGCCGTGGAAGACGACCCCGGTTCGGTGAATCAATACCGGATTATTTGGTATAACCTGAATCTGGACGGGTCTCGGACCGAGAAAATGAGTACCTACCACAATTTTGCCGAGGGCTGGTTCCTCTATCTGCCCGAGACCTGGTGCCAGAATCTTTGCGTCACCAAAACGCGCGCGAACGGTCTCTCCGGGACGGAGCTCTCTTTTCTGGACGAAGAAGGCGGCCGCACGCCGCTCGTCGTCCTCTATGCGCTGACCGGCGATCAGGCCACGAGCCTGAGTCAGCAGGACGGACGGTTCCTCCTGGCCCAGCGCGGCGATGTGTGCTATGCCGCCCGGCTGTCCGACGAGGCCGGCCTGGACGCGGACCAGCTCCGCGCCCGGTTCAACTTCATCTCCCTGGATCTGCTGCCAAACGAGGGATAATTGTGTGAATTACGAAAGGTTGGAATAGAGAATGAAAAAAGTTTTGATTTTGGAAGACGAGGTCAGCATTCGCAGCTTTGTCGTCATCAACCTGCGGCGTGCCGGTTATGACGCCATCGAGGCCGGCACCGGCGCCGAGGCGCTGGAGAAGCTGCGCGAAAACCCTGATATTGGCGTGGCCATCCTCGACATCATGCTGCCGGATATGGACGGCTTCGAGGTCTGCCGGAACATCCGTGCCACCAATAAGGTGATCGGGATCATCATGCTGACCGCCCGCACGCAGGAGATGGACAAGGTTACTGGCCTGATGACCGGAGCTGATGATTATGTCACCAAGCCCTTTTCGCCCGCGGAGTTGACGGCCCGGATCGACGCGCTCTATCGCCGCATCGGCGGTGATACGAACTCCGACGCCGAGATTTTGAGCCAGGGTATTTTTGTCCTCAACACGCGCAACCGCACGCTGGAGAAGAACGGTCAGCGCATCAAGCTGACACAGGTGGAGTACGCGATCATGAAGCTCTTCATGCAGAACCCCGGTCGTGCCCTTTCCCGGGAGGACATCCTGACCTCCGTCTGGGGCCGCGACTATGACGGCGAGCTTAAAATCGTGGACGTCAATATCCGTCGCCTGCGGATCAAGATTGAAAACGATACTGCCAACCCCACCTTCATCAACACGGTCTGGGGGTTCGGTTATAAATGGGGTGCCTGAGCTTGAAGGACCCGGAAAAGAGACAGGCGCGGCGCGAGGAGAAGCGTGAGAAGCGCCGCAAACGCCGTGTTGCCAGCGGCATCCGCCAGCGCTGGCTCAAAAACATTCTGAGCGTAATGGCCGCCATCGTCATATTGGTGGGGGTTGCCTTCTCCGTGGCAAACGGCGTATATACCTATTCCACCATGCGCTCCGGCCTCGAGGCCGAGGCCAATACCACGGCCGCTTTTCTGCGCAACTACTTGAATCTGGATTACAACGAGTGCTACGCCTCATGCGTTTTACTGGTTCAGAATTACGCGGGACGCGATCGTCTGGAGCTGCAGTTCGTTGGCAGCAAGGGCGAGGTTCTGGCCTCCTCCTACGGTCTGTTTGCTGAAGAGACCGTCGGCACCCCTGACGTGACACAGGCGCTGCAAACCCGGTCAACTGTCTACTATGTGGGCGATAATCCCTCCGCCGACGAGCGGATCATGTCTGTTGCCACGCCCATGATCTACACCGACGGCCAGATTGTGGGAGTGTTGCGCTTTGTCACCTCGACCCGGAATGCGGACCGCTTCATTGCCCTGGGTATGGTGCTGGCAACGGGCTTCGCCCTGGGTGCGCTGGCGTTGATTTATGTCAGTAACCGGATGTATCTGCGCTCCATTCTGGAGCCCGTGGCAGAGATTACCGACACGGCCAAGCGCATCGCCGCCGGCAGCTATGGCGTGCAGATCCAGAAGAAATACGACGATGAGGTTGGCGTCCTGGCCGACACTATCAACGAGATGTCCAATCAAATCAGCCAGTCTGAGCGGATGCAGTCCGAGTTCGTGTCCTCCGTCTCCCATGAGCTTCGCACCCCGCTCACAGCCATCACCGGCTGGGGCGAGACGCTGCTGCAGGGCGACGCCGACCCCGAGGAGACCCGGCGCGGCATCACGATCATTCTGCGCGAGGCCAGACGGCTGACCTCCATGGTGGAGGAGCTCCTCGAGTTCACCCGCATTCAGGACGGACGGTTTACACTGAACGTACGTACCTGTGATCTGCGCTCCGATTTTGAGGATATGATCTTCATGTACGGCAGCCGCCTCCGGCAGGAGGGGATCACCCTGGAGTATGAAGACTCGGAGGACGAGATCCCGGAGATCTCCTGCGATCCCGAGCGTATGCGCCAGGTGTTTTTGAACATTCTCGATAACGCCGCCAAGCACGGCGGCGAAGGCAAACGGATCACGGCCTCCATGAAGCTCGAGGGCAAAAACATCGTTACCCGTATCCGGGATTATGGACCCGGTATTCCGGACGATGAACTGCCCCATGTTAAAATGAAATTCTACAAGGGAAGCTCAAAAGCCCGCGGCTCCGGGATCGGACTGGCTGTCTGCGATCAGATTGTGGAGCTCCACGGCGGCAAGCTGACCCTGGAAAACGCCGAAGGCGGCGGTACGTTGGTCACAGTATCCCTGCCGGTTCACCAATAACTGAAAAGGATGAAGCGTATGAAGCAACAGAATCCCGCCTGCCCGGCGGAACAGTTCAAAACCATGATCGGCGGTCAGGCGCTGATTGAGGGAATCATGATGCGCGGCCCAGAAAAGCAGGCCATCGTGGTCCGCAACCAGAAGGAGGGGCTCAAGCAGAAGGTCGAGCCGCTGAAAAAGAAGACCGGCATCTTGACCTGGCCCTTGATTCGGGGCATCGTCAATTTCGGCGGCTCCATGATCTCCGGCGTCAAATCCCTGATGTGGTCGGCGGAGAATGCCGGCATGGACGATGGCGAAGAAGATAACGCTCCGGAACCCTCCAAAATGGACCGCTGGCTGGAAAAAAAGTTGGGCAGCGACAGATTTATGTCCGTTTTGATTGCCTTCTCCGTGATCATGGGGTTGGGCTTTTCCGTCTTGCTCTTCTTCCTTGTGCCCATGGAGCTCGGCAACCTGTTTCAACGGCTGACGAACTGCGGCGTGGTGGTCCAGCATTTGCTGGAGGGCCTGTTTCGCATCGTCATTTTTCTGATCTATATGATTGCTATTTCCAGGCTAAAGGATATGCGACGAGTTTTTTCCTACCACGGCGCGGAACACAAGACCATCCGCTGCTACGAAGCCAGACTGCCGCTCACCGTGGAGAATGTCCGCGGCATGACCCGGAAGCATCCCCGCTGCGGTACGAGTTTCCTGTTCGTGGTCATGGCCCTGTCCATCCTCCTGTTCACGGTGATCGCCGCCGTGCTGAACGCGCTGATTCCCGGCCTTCGCGCGCTGCAGCAGGACAGCCGCGTGCTGTATAATCTGCTGATGATGGCCGTCAAGCTTCTCGTGATGCTCCCTCTGGTGGTCTCCGTCAGCTATGAGATCAACCGCCTGGTGGGACGGCATGACAACCGTCTGACCCGGGCCCTCACGGCTCCCGGCATGTGGTTCCAGAATTTTACCACAAACGAGCCCGACGACTCTATGATCGAGGTCGCAATTCAGGCTCTCGAGCTGGTCTTGCCGGAGCAGGAAGGTGCCGACAAATGGTGAAGACCTACGCCGACCTATACCTGGACGCCCGGAAGGCCCTGCTTCCCTCTGAGGGCATGTATGCGGGCAATGTTGCCCGGGAGTTGGTCTGCGCGGCTTCCGGCAAAACCCAGGAGGCCTTGATCGCGGACCGCTCCCTCTATGCCTCTGAAGAGATCTGCATGAAGATGGAGAACTACGTCCGCCGGCATCTGACGGGGGAGCCCACCGCTTATATCCTGGGTCAATGGGATTTCTATGACATGACTTTGACCGTGACGCCCGATGTGCTGATCCCGCGGGACGACACCATGGCCGTTACAGAGTTGGCCATCAAGAAGGCCCTTTTCCTGCACCAGAATCCCCGGATCCTGGACCTCTGCACCGGCTCGGGCTGCATTGGCCTGGCCATTGCCCGTCGGGTCAAGGACGCCAAGCTCACGCTGGCGGATATCTCGCCCGCGGCCCTGCGCGTGGCGAAAAAGAACGTCGCCGACCTCCGTCTGGGAGGACGTGTGACCTGCGTCGCTGCGGACGCCAAAAAGCCCGCCGCTCCCTTTTTGGGAAAATTCGATTTGATTGTCTCCAACCCGCCCTATGTCACAACGGCAGAGATGGAAAGGCTGGACGCTTCGGTAAGAGACTTCGAGCCACACCTTGCTCTCCACGGGGGCGAGGACGGCCTGGACTTCTACCGGGCCATTGTCCGCAATTTCACATCCGCCCTTCGTCCCGGCGGCTGCATTGCCTTTGAGTTCGGCCAGGGCCAGGAAAATTCCGTCTGCGCCATTCTCAAACAGTCCGATTACCGGATTCTCGAGCTGAAAGAGGACAACTCCGGCATCGTGCGGT
This sequence comes from uncultured Clostridia bacterium, assembly GCA_945487445.1. GTDB lineage: Bacteria > Bacillota > Clostridia > Oscillospirales > Oscillospiraceae > JAFRPC01. The sequence continues at coordinate 6,022 of CALYTU010000026.1, forward strand.
CTGTGCTCGCCAAGCATGGAGATGAAACCGAACAGGATGGATGAGACGAATCAAACGGTCTGTAAAATCTGTTGTATTATTCATTAAATGTCCCACTTATAGGACAATCATCAGACTATTCTATACCTATCAAATCAAAAGAGAGGTACATGACTATGGCTACCAAAAAACCCGCTTATGAAGCGCCGACGCCGGCCGCGGATAAAAAGAAGGCATTGGAGACCGCGCTCAAGCAGATTGAAAAAAGCTTCGGCAAGGGCGCTGTCATGCGTATGGGAGACCGACCCGCTCTGAATATCGAAGCCATTCCGACGGGCTCCCTGGCACTTGACGCTGCCCTGGGCGTGGGCGGTGTGCCGAAGGGCCGTATCATCGAGATCTACGGCCCCGAGTCCTCTGGCAAGACAACCCTGGCCCTGCACATTCTTGCCCAGGCGCAAAAGCTGGGCGGCGAGGTGGCCTTTGTGGACGCTGAGCACGCGCTGGACCCTGTCTATGCCAAGGCTATCGGCGTGGATATCGACTCCATGCTGGTCTCCCAGCCCGACACCGGGGATCAGGCACTCGAAATAACCGACGCACTGGTGCGCTCCGGTGCCGTGGACGCCGTGGTTGTGGACTCTGTGGCCGCGCTGGTCCCCAGGCAGGAGATCGAGGGGGAGATGGGCGATACCTTCGTTGGCCTCCAGGCCCGGCTCATGTCTCAGGCCCTCCGAAAGCTGGCAGGGACCATTTCCAAGACCAACTGCGTCGTCATTTTCATCAACCAGCTTCGCATGAAGATCGGCGTCATGTACGGCAACCCCGAGACCACCACGGGCGGCAACGCCCTGAAATTCTATGCCTCCGTCCGTCTGGATGTCCGCCGTGTAGAGGGCATCAAGGAGGGCGGCAGCGTCGTGGGCAACCATGTCCGCGTCAAGGTCGTAAAAAATAAGGTTGCGCCTCCCTTCCGACAGGCCGAGTTCGACATTATGTTCGGCGAGGGAATCTCCAAGTGGGGCGAGCTGGTGGATATGGCCGTAGACTTCGACGTGATCCAGAAGGCCGGCTCCTGGTTCTCCATGAACGGCGAGCGCATCGGGCAAGGGAAGGACAGCGTCAAACACTATCTGATCGAGAACCCCGTCGTGGCTGACGATGTGGAAGCCCGGGTACGGGCCAAGCTGGCGGAGGCTGTCACTCGTCCCACCCCCGAAAGCCAGACCGCTGAGGTCGCGGATCGAGCCGTGGGCGTCAGCGCCGAGGACTTCGACGACGAACTGTAGGCCGGATCAAGCGAAGCTTCGCCCACCGGACGGAAACGCAATCATTCCAATATTACATCCTCTGGAGGCCTTCATGGAACGAACGATCAAAGCCGTCCTTCCGCCCCGGCGACCAAACGGAAAAACGACAGTCATCTTTGACGACGGCGGCGCGTGGAAGCTTCTTCCGCAGGTGGCTGCAGAGCACGGCCTTGTTCCGGGCATGGAGTTATCCGAAGCGGAATGCTCTGCCCTGGAATCCGCCAATTCCGCTGCATCCGCCAGGGCTCGGGCCGTGCGGATTGTTTCTGCCGCCGCAGTGTCCAAGCGGGAGCTGGAGCACCGCCTGAAGCAGAAAGGGGAAAACCCGGAAGACGCGAAAAACGCGGTCCGCTGGCTGGAAGAGCTGGACCTTTTAGATGACGCCGAGACCGCCCGCCAGATTGTCAGCCGGGGCGTTAGCCGCGGCTACGGGGCAGAGCGAATCAAGCAGATGCTCTATGCAAAGCGAATTCCGCGTTCCGTCTGGGACGAAGCGTTGGAAGCCATTCCCGATATGTCGGACGCGCTGACGGATTTCCTCCGCAAGCGTCTCGGCGAAGCGCCAGACGAGAAGACTGTTCGCAGTGCAGTCCAAGCTGCCCTCCGCCGGGGCTATACCTGGTCTGAGGTGCGGACCGCAATGGAACGACTCAGGCAAGACATGGACAAATCACGCAGTTTCGCGTAGAAACAGCGAAAAATGTCATTTAGTTCGTAATTCCGATATGCAGGAGAACAAAATGAAGCATACCGTATCATTCATATCACTTGGCTGTGCCAAAAATCAGGTGGACTGCGAGCAGATGATGTATCTCATGGTCCAGGCCGGCTATGAGCTCCGGCCGGAGCCGGAGGACGTGGACTTGGTCATAATCAACACCTGCGGCTTCATTGATGCCGCCAAAAGCGAGGCCATTGAAGCCATTCTCTCCGTCGGTCAAAAGAAGGCGGAGGGCCGGGTGGGAAAGATCCTGGTCACCGGCTGTCTGGCCCAGCGTTACCGCGAGGAGATCCTGACCGAGCTGCCCGAGGTGGACGGCATTCTGGGCACAGGCAGCTATTATGACGTAGTAGCTGCCGCGAGGCAGGTGCTGAACGGGCGGATGGTCTCCGAGTTCGGCTCCATTCACGCCCCTGTGGAGGAGACAGGCCGCGTTCTGACCACACCCGCCTTCTATTCCTTCATTAAGATTGCGGAGGGCTGCGACAACCACTGTGCCTTCTGCGTGATTCCGAAGCTCCGTGGCAAATTCCGTAGCCGTAGACTGGAGGACATCGTCTCCGAAGCGGAGAACCTGGCCCGGGGCGGCACGAAGGAACTGATTGTTGTCGCTCAGGATACCTCCCGCTACGGCATCGACATTTATGGAAAGCGGATGCTCCCCGAGCTTCTGCGCAGCTTGTGCCGGATCAATGGCCTGCACTGGATTCGGGTCCATTACACCTATCCCGATGAGATCACCGACGAGTTGATCGACGTCGTGGCAGAGGAACCCAGGATCGTGAAGTATCTGGATATCCCCATCCAGCACGTCAACGACGGCATTCTCAAGCGGATGAACCGCCGGGGCAACCGTGCATATCTGGAGGACCTGTTCAACAGGCTCCGGAGCCGCATCCCCGGACTGGTTTTGCGAACCAGTTTGATTGCCGGTCTGCCCGGAGAGGGGGAGAGGGAGTTCGAAGAGCTCTGCGGCTTCCTCCGCCGCTGGCGGCTTGAACGGGTGGGCGCTTTCGCGTTTTCCCCGGAGGAGGGGACCCCGGCGGCGGGGATGGATCACCCGGACGCAGAAACCGCCCAACGCCGGGCCGACTACATTGCCGAGCTCCAGTCCGAAGTGCTGGACGCTTATAACGCTTCGTGTTTTGGCCGGACCATGGAGGTTCTGGTGGAGGACTGGGACGGGGCATCTTATTATGGCAGGACCTACGCGGATTCCCCCGGCATTGACGGAACAGTTCGTTTTACGTCGGATCTGGACCATCGCCTAGGTGAATTCGTGCAGGTTTCAATCCTGGGCGCCGAGGATGGCGACCTGATCGGCAGGGAGGAAACACCATGACAACAGCAAGCAAAATTACGCTTATCCGCGTGGCCATGATCCCGGCTTTTATGCTGGCCTTTCTTTTGAGCCAAGATCACGACTGGCTCAAGTGGCTTGCGCTGGGCATTTTCATTCTGGCGAGCCTGACCGATTTTGTGGACGGTCATCTCGCCCGGAAGTACAATCAGGTTTCCGATTTCGGCAAGTTTTTGGATCCTTTGGCGGACAAGCTTCTGGTGATCTCCGCCATGTGCATCTTCTGCCAGTGGAGGCTGATGCCGGCCTGGGCGCTGATGATCGTCCTGACCCGGGAGTTCGCGGTCACAGGTCTTCGCCTGATTGCCGTGGGCAACGGCAGGGTCATCGCTGCCGGTTGGTCCGGCAAGGTCAAAACCTTTTCAACCATGATTGCCCTCTGTGTCTGGATCGTTTTCCACAGCTGGACCTGGCTGAACTGGATTATCATTCTGGTCATCGTTCTGCCCACGATCTACTCCGGCGTGGAGTATTTTGTGAAGAACTGGGATGCACTGGATCTGAAAAAGAAGAATTAAGAACAGGCATCGCCTGTTTACCATCAGGAGGAACGTCATGCAAGCGGATACCAAATTCAAGGACGCGCTGCCTGCGCGAACGGTCGAGCGAATTCAGGGCATTCTGGCCTCTCACGGGATCGAAACTGCGGAGGCCGGGATCGCCAGCGGGGTCAAGCACTGTCATTCCATGCGCGTCAGCGTAAAGGATGTGGAATTCGGAGCCAACGGAAAGGGTATGACAGAGGACTACTCCAAGGCCAGCGGCTATGCCGAGTTTATGGAACGCCTTCAGGCGGGCTACCTTCGCCGCCGCATCTGGCGGGACCAGTGCGTGGACTTTCCCGACGAGGTGCAGATGACGGCTGCGGACTGTGCTGCCTCCTGTGCCGACTGGATCGAGGGGATGCGCCAGAGCCTGTCGGACCTGTTCGGGCGAGAAATCCCCACCGGCCAAATCGTTCGCAAGCTGTTTGAGGCCGACGGCGAGGCGCAGACTGTGACCGCCATCCCGTTTTATGACCCCAAGCATGACAGAATGATCTATTACCCCAAAAAGGGCATGGCCTTTCTCTATAACACCAACGGTCTTGCCGCCGGCAACAACCTGACTGAAGCTGCCGTACAAAGCCTGAGCGAGATCTATGAGCGCCACAATCTGGTGCGGATGTTCTTCGGTAATTTCGTGCCGCCCACGATCCCGGAGGACTATCTGCGCCGTTTTCCGAAGGTCTATGAGATCATTGAGGATCTGCGAGCCGCTGGGCTGGAGGTGCTGGTGAAGGACTGCTCTTTGGGCGAGCCCTTCCCGCTGGTGGCCGCTGTGGTTGTGGATCAGCCCCATCACGCCTATCACGTCCATCTGGGCGCCTTCCCGGCCTTTGAGATCGCCCTGGAGCGCAGCTTCACAGAGATGTTCCAGGGCCGAACTTTGCAGGATGTTACGAACACCAGGACCTTCGCAGCCGGGGACACCAAGAGCCGCACCAATGCCGAGCTGATCCAGTTTTTGACCACCGGCTGCGGCCGTTACCCCCTGTCCTTCTTCTCTGACCGGCCCACGTATCCCTTCCGTCCCTTCCCGGACCGCTCCACCATGTCCAACACCGAGCTGTTGCGGGAATTTACCGACTATTTGGAGGGAAAGGGCTATCACCTCTATGTGCGGAATATCTCCCACCTGGGGTTCCCCTCCATCCGCGTCGTGGTCCCCGGCATGAGTGAGATCATGCCCACCCAGCTTCTGGACCGTTTCCCCATTGCCTACATGCTGGAACGCTATCGGCAGGCTCCTCTGGACCTGACAGCGCTGACAGAGGACGAGCGCTTTGAGTACCGACTGCTGCTGGACTATCTGGCCGCTAATTACGGTGCGGACGCGCTGGACTATCTCTTCCTTACGGGCCGCAATCTGGACCGTACCAACCGCAACGTAACCCGGTTTTTGGGCCGTATGGTCTATGGCTGGATGGAGTGGGAGCGCGACCGGGAAACTGCGCTCGGCTATGCCCGTGCAGCCTTGCCCGTGGCGGAGCAGGAGGACGCTCAATACCTTGCTTGTCTCTGCGCCTTCCAGGAGCAGCTTGCCGCCGGCGCGGACCTGGCTGCGGTGCGCTCCGCCCTCGGCGTGCTTTACGGTGCGGCTTCTGCTGCCGAGGTTGACGCGGTTTTGACGGCGGGAGAGAACCCCTTTGCCCGTTATCTGGTGCGCTGCGACCCGGAGCGCTGCGGGGCCTGCCCCTATCACGCAAACTGCACCGGCTGGACCACGGACGCATTTGTGGAGAAGATTCGGCACATCGTTGCCGCCTTCGATTCCGAGGCAGCGCACGCCCGTCTGCGGGAGACCTTCGCCCCGCTTTACCGTTAAAGGAAAAACGCCAGGGGCCAGTGCGCGGTTCACTTTTTTCGTGGCCGATGTTACGGCCTGTCATAAAAATAATTGCAATGCGGGGAGAGGCATAAGATGGATACGTATACGCATAAGGTTCAATACTACGAAACCGACAAAATGGGCTGTGTTCACCACTCCAACTACATTCGCTGGATGGAGGAGGCCAGGGTGGAGCTTTTGGACCGCCTGGGCATCGGCTTCTCCATGATGGAAACTCGGGGGATTATCTCCCCGGTGGTTGGCATCCAATGCCGATACCTCCGTCCCACGCACTTCGACGAGCGGGTAAGCGTCCGGGTCACAGTCACGGAGTACAAGGGTGTCCGCCTGAGGATCGGTTATGAAATGACAGATGAGGTCGGCAATCCGGTCTGCACGGGCAGCTCCGAGCACTGCTTCACAGATGCCACAGGTAAGCCGATTGCGCTAAAGAAGCAGTACCCAGACATCGACGCGGTTTTGCGCGAAGCCGCGGCCGCCGAATAGGACAGAATAAGGTCTGTCCTGCGCAGGCTGTGGTTTATCGTTCTCCGATTGACGATTGCCTGATTATCAATCACAAGATGGAAAATTCGCAAAAAGGATTGACACGCCGGTAAGAATCTGCTAATATACTAGGGAAACTGAATAGTCGTAATGATCGGAAAGAGTAACCGCACAAGACTGCGACAGAGAGCCCCCGCCATCGGCTGGAAGCGGGAGTGGCAGGTCCCGCGGGGAAGTGCGTCCGGGAGCGAAGGGGAGACCCCGTGAGGCCGCGTCAGCGCCATAGTTACAAAGCAGAGTGGAACCGCGAGTAATCGCCTCTGGGATTATCCCGGAGGCGGTTTTGTTGTTCCGCGGAAAAGGAGGAAAAACGATGTATCTGTACAACTCTCTGACCCGAAAAAAGGAGCTTTTTGTTCCTAATCATCCTGAGCTTGTGAAAATGTACACCTGCGGTCCCACGGTGTATCACTACGCTCACATCGGCAACCTGCGCACCTACATTATGGAGGATGTGCTGGAGAAATATCTACGCTACGCGGGCTATAAGGTCAAGCGAGTGATGAATATCACCGACGTAGGCCATCTCTCCTCCGACGGCGACACCGGCGAGGATAAGATGCTCAAGGGCGCAAAGCGTGAACACAAGACCGTCATGGAAATCGCGAAGATGTACACCGACGCCTTCTTCGAGGACTGCCGGAAGCTCAACATCAAGCGGCCCGATGTGGTGGAGCCCGCCACAAACTGCATTACCGATTATATCCAGATCATTGAGACCCTTCTGGAAAAGGGCTATGCCTATCGCGCCGGCGGCAATGTCTATTTTGACACTTCCAAATTGGAAAGATACTTTGTCTTCAATGACTTCAACGCCGAGGATCTGGACGTAGGGGTGCGTGAGGGCGTGGAGGAGGACCTGAACAAGCGCAACAAGAACGACTTCGTCCTCTGGTTCACTCAGTCCAAGTTTGAGGATCAGGCCCTGAAATGGGATTCCCCCTGGGGCGTGGGCTATCCCGGCTGGCACATTGAGTGCACCGCCATCTCCCTCAAGCACCTGGGCGAGGATATGGATATCCACTGCGGCGGCATCGACAACGCCTTCCCTCACCACACGAACGAGATCGCTCAGTCCGAGGCCTTCCTGGGCCACAAGTGGGTCAACTTCTGGTTCCACGTCCTGCACCTGAACACCAATTCCGGCAAAATGTCCAAGTCCACCGGCGAGTTCTTGACCGTCAGCCTGCTGGAAAAGAAAGGCTACGATCCTCTTGCCTACCGGTTCTTCTGCCTGCAAAGCCACTATCGCAAGAACCTGGTCTTCAGCTATGAAAATCTGGATAACGCCGTCTTGGCTTATAACAAGCTGATTGACAAGATAACTGCCCTGGACCCGAAAGCTGACGGTGCTGTGGATGAGGAAATGCTTCGGGAGCTGAAGCAGCGTTTTGTGAAGGGCATGGATGCCGATCTGAACACCTCCCTGGCCATTACGGCTCTGTACGATGTGCTCAAGGCGAAGACCAACGATCACACCAAGCTGGCTGCTATTGCGGATTTTGACCGGGTCCTGGGTCTCAATCTGCTGGAGGCTGCTGATGCCAAGCGGGCCGCCCAACCGGAAGAGGAGCGCGACCCCGAGATTGAAGCCCTGCTTGCTGCCCGCACAGCGGCCAAAAAGGAGAAGAACTTTGCCGAAGCCGACCGCATCCGCGACGAGCTGAAAGCGCGCGGCATAGAGATCATCGACACCCCCCATGGCCCCAGGTGGAAGCGGATCTGATCCGAATTAAAACGATGCTATTCAGAATGGCTTTTTCCATTCTGTCTGCCGGAAAGCCCTTCGCTGCAACTCCGCAGCGAAGGGCTTTCCGGTGTTCTGTCGGGGAGAACAAGTGATACTGTTTCACACAGTTCATATGGCGCTGATTCTCCCTGCAATTTCTCAGCTGGGGATAGATCAGCAAAAGAGCATCATTAGATATTAATAACTGCCTCGATGCACAACCGCAAAGCCATACTCCACAGAGTCGCTGCCCCAACTGCGCTGCTCATAGTGTTCCGCGTCTGCGAGGGTGTCCGCTGTGAAAAGCAGTTCTCCCCAAATAGCGCCGCGCAGCTTTGCACAGGCTGCCAGCGCGGAGCATTCCATTTCGACAACCGAGCAGCCCTCGCTTTTTCGGTACGTGACCTTTTCTTTTGTCTCCCGAAAAAAACCGTCAGTCGTCCAAGTCACAACTTCAGTATATGGAAGATTGTGATCTCTCAGGGTTCGCTCTATAGCCGAGCGCGCTATTTCCGATACTTCGATCATACGGGACGGAGGCTGGTAATGATAGGATGTGCCTTCATCCCGAAGCGCCATGCGGGGAACCAAAAAATGTTTTCGCACGTTGTAAAATGAAGTTGCGCATTTTCTGAAAATAAAAGGTCCATAG